>CANJRM010000050.1 GCA_947476645.1 Bacteroidota bacterium | reverse complement strand
TTCAACACCTGAATACCTTCGCTTTCGAAATTAAGTATCAGGCGCGCAGCATCCTTCTCTCTTTTCTCACTAATTAATGTTTGTGCGTCCTCAAAAGTAATCGTATAGGGGTCGAAAGTTTTTGGAATAGAAACAAACAACTTGTCGAGCTGCACATAAGGACCAAAGCGCCCAATGCTCACTTTCACATCCTTGCCCTCCAGTTGACCAATGGTGCGCGGAAGACGGAACAATTCCAGTGCTTCTTCAAACGTTATAGTTTCTATTGATTGATTAGCGCGAAGTTTTGCGAAGCGCGCTTTCTTTCCCGTTTCTTCATCGGCTTTTCCAATTTGCGCCATAGGACCAAACTTGCCCATGCGCACAATCAATGGTTCTCCACTCGCAGGGTCGGTGCCTAAAAGTTTTTCTCCTGAAACACGCTCTGCATCTTTAGTGGTAGTCTCTACAGTTTTATGAAACGGCTTGTAGAAATCGCCAATCATTTTGCTCCACACTTTTTTGCCTTCGGCTACTTTATCAAACTGCAATTCCACATCGGCAGTAAAGTTGTAATCCAAAACATCTTTAAAATTCTCTACGAGGAAATCAGTTACGAGCAAACCGATGTCGGTTGGAAACAATTTGTTTTTCTCGGCACCGGTAATTTCAGTTTTGGTTTCGTTTACAATTTTATTGTCGCGAAGCGTAATCACATTGTATTTGCGTTCCATACCTTCACGCGGCTCTTTCAAAACATAACCGCGTTTTTGAATTGTAGAAATAGTTGGCGCATAAGTAGAAGGGCGACCAATGCCGAGTTCTTCGAGTTTTTTAACCAGGGCAGCTTCGGTATATCTTGCCGATGCTTTCGTGAAACGTTCGGTGGCAATAATTTCTTTCAAGCCGAGTTCCTGTCCTTCTTTCACCGGTGGAATCAATGCTTCTGCTTCTTCATCAACCTCTGCATCTTCGTCCACTTCCTGTATATACACTTTCAAAAATCCTTCAAACAAAATTACTTCTGCTTTTGCCTGAAGCGTTTCTTTGTTCTTATCGTTCTTGATGTCAATGATTGTTTTCTCAATTTTAGCATCAGCCATTTGCGAAGCAATGGTGCGTTTCCAAATCAATTCATATAAACGTTGTTCATCGCTTTCTGCATCAACCGTTGGGAACTCAATATGCGAAGGACGAATAGCTTCGTGCGCTTCCTGTGCGCCTGCACTTTTAGTTTGGTAAGTGCGCTGCTCAAAATATTCCTTGCCGTATTTCTTTTTAATTTCTTTTTCTAAAGCAGTGAGCGCAGTCTCCGAAAGATTCGTAGAGTCCGTTCTCATATAAGTAATGTGTCCGTTCTCATACAAACGCTGCGCCACGCGCATGGTATTCAACACCGAGAAACCTAATTTGCTCGAAGCCTCTTGTTGCAAAGTAGAAGTAGTAAACGGAGCCGAAGGCGAACGCTTACCGGGTTTCTTTTCAATTGCACTTACATTAAACGTAGCACCAACAACTTCCTTCAAAAACTTTTCGGCATCATCTTGTGTTTTGAAATTAGAAGCGCGCTCTGCTTTAAACGATGCTTTCTTTCCGTTGCTGTCGGTTACAAAAAAGTAAGCCACCACTTTAAAAGATGGAACAGGAGTGAAGTTTCTTATTTCTCTTTCGCGCTCTACAATCAATCGCACTGCAACTGACTGCACTCTACCTGCTGATAAACTCGGGCGAACCTTCTTCCACAACACCGGAGAAATTTCGTAACCCACTAAACGGTCGAGCACTCTGCGCGCCTGTTGAGCGTTAACCAAATCCATATTTATCAAGCGCGGATTTTGCACCGCGTGTATAATCGCTTCCTTAGTAACCTCGGTATAAGTAATTCGTTTTGCCTTCTTCGGATTCAACCTCAACACATCGCAAAGGTGCCACGAAATGGCTTCACCCTCGCGGTCTTCATCCGTTGCCAGATAAATCTCATCGGCTGCTTTGGCTAACTTCCTTAATTCCTTAATTACTTTTTCCTTGTCTTCACTTACCACATAGTTCGGCTCAAAATTATTTTCAATATCAATGTTCAAACCACTGTCCGGTAAGTCGCGGATGTGTCCGTAGCAGGAAGTAACTACGTAGTCATCACCCAAAAATTTATTGATAGTTTTTGCTTTTGCAGGGGACTCAACGATGATTAAATTTTTACTCATGCGGTATTTTAATGAGGCGCAAATAAAAAACTTTAGAACTCAAAACAAAAAGAGCGCGATTGATGCATTTACGAAATGCGTGTGCAGAAGTTGTTTTCTCTCTTGGTGGCTGAAGTCAACTTAACTGTTCGAAAGATTTAAAAAGGAGTTATGTCATGCTGAGCTTGTCGAAGCATCTTGTATTTTCTATACAAAATTTTTATTGCAAACGAAAGAAAATAATTGCTCGTACAGCTATCTTAGGTTTGAACCAAGAATAACCCTTTGGATAGTAATTTCAGTAGCAGTGTAGCTAAAGGCAATTACCCAAACTTGCTGAAAAATGATACAACTCCATTTTCTCTTTGCTAAATCTTTGTTTCTGCAAAGCGGAAATTTTAAGTTGGAGAGTGGCGCATAAGATTCTATAAAATCAAGAAACTTTACGTAAAATCTATCGCCACTTCCTTCAGTGTTTTTCGATTCTACAAAATCGCAAATAGCAATAATGTTGTCCTGAGCTATTGGCTCAATTATAATTGAGCGCATTATTATTTCGTTTTGGAATACCGCTGGTCTAAATTTTTGCGGAGTTGTTTCAGGGTAATGGCTTTCCTCGAATCTTTGCGGTCTAAAAATTCATCGAGTTGTTCTTGTGTCGAAATTTTGCCGGTGGGCAGGCTAAGTTCATTTACATCCAACTTGCGAAACTTCTCTTTCTTCTGCGTTATCTTTACCGAGCTATCTTCTTTTTGAAGTTTACGTATGCTGCTCAATATTTTTTTAGAGGCTTCGGTTTTGTTGTCTATCTCTATAATGTATGTCATGAGTCAAATTTAAATAAATGGTTGCAAAATATATAGAGTGATATTTTCCCTCATCTCATTCTGTTCTGTGCATGATAGTTCTCACAGCGTTTTCATTCTTGAAACGGTATTATACTTTAGCGCACCGAAATGAAAAAATATTGTCTCTCCGTTTTTCTTTTTGTTGTTTTTCTAAGTCATGCTCAAAATAATTTTTGGAGCAACAACGGTTTAGTGTCGGTAAAAAGCGGAGCGTATATTTCTGTGATAGGCGACTGTTATAATCAGCAGCGCGGCATTTACGATAACAGCGATTCTATTTTCTTAACCGGCAGCTGGACACACGATGCCAACAACCGTTGCTTCGATTCTATCAACACCGGCTGGGTTTATCTGTATGCAGCCGACCAGCGCATTAAAGGAACGCACGAAACGCACTTCTACAATTTGATTTTAAAAAATCAGGGAACAAAATTTGGTGACTTAGATGTTTACGTTGATGGCAATCTTGAACTCACCGATAGAGAATTCAGTTTAGATACAAACACTGTTTGGGTTTTAAATCCTCAATTGACTTCGGTAAAAAGAACAAGCGGTTTTGTTTCGAGTTTAAAAGACGGTGGATTGTTGCGCAGAACAAATCAAACACAAGCGTATCTTTTTCCTGTAGGTTCAAATGCAGGAACATCGCGTTATCGTCCTGTTGAATTTTTTCCTGTTGCAGCAAACGTAAATCATTACAAAGCGCGCTTTGCAAATACCGATGCCACTACCGAAGGTTTCGACCGCAGTATAAAATACAATCGGGTATGTGTGGTTAATCCCAATTGGTATCATCGTTTGTTTCATGCTTACGGAAATGATTCTGCCGACATCACTATAATGTATGATGAACTTGCTGACAACACCTGGAACGATATTGTGCACTGGCAAAATCTTCCTGAGTGGGAAACCATTAACCGAGATGCAAATGTTCCCGGACTTCCTTTCAATCGCATGAGCAAATTCCGCTGGAACAATTATGTGTATTCACCTTTTGCATTGGCTATTACTTCACCACTTACTTTCATAGGCGATTCAAGTAACGTAACCTGCTTTCAGGCATCCAACGGATTCATTCTGCTTACAGTAATTAATGCAGACACCACTTACACGTTCAATTGGTCAAATGCAGATACCACAGAAGATATTTACAATTTGGGTCCGGGTTCTTACACGGTTACTCTAACCGAAGCTAATCGTTGCGTAAGCACCGCTACCTATATTATTACAGAACCCACACAACTTACTTCATCGGTTATCGGTACCGAAGATTCTTGCTATCGTTCAACTAACGGCACAGCCACACTTACAGTTGCAGGCGGCACTCCGCAATATTCTTTTGCCTGGAGCAATGGCGACACCACACAAAACATTGCGAACCTCGGTGGAGGAACTTACACCGTGCTTGTGAGTGATTCGTTTCATTGCACACGTTTAGATTCTGTCTTTATATATGAGCCGCCACCAATTCCTTATGCAGTGGCAGGAGTTGATACGATGATTTGGAGAACCGATACGATTCAGTTGAATGGATTTCAAGCACCTTACTATAACTGGTATCCGAATCATAATTTAAGTTGCAACGATTGCAGCAATCCTCTCGCATGGCCCGATTCAAATATTGTTTATCACCTGACAATGATGGACGACCGCGGTTGTCATTATTATGATAGCGTTCGAATCTTTGTGCGCGATAAACCTTTCACTTTGTTTTTCATTCCGAATGCAATAACACCAAACGGTGATGGCTACAACGATTACTGGAACATCCGCGATTTAGAACGCTACCCCGATAATGAAGTACGCATCATCAACCGTTGGGGCGATGAAATATTTTTTGCAGCGCCTTATCAAAACAACTGGCGCGGAACGTGGAAGGAAGAAGATTTACCCGGTGCTACTTATTACTACATTATTAAAATACGATACAATGGCGAAGACGTGAAGTTCAACGGACCATTGACGGTGATACGATAAAGAATGAAAAAGGGAATTGTATTTCTATTGTCTATTGTCTATTGTCTATCGTCTGTTGCTCAACAGGTGGAGGAGTTCTCTCTCATTCGTGAGAATGCATTTACATTAAATCCTGCTCTTGCAGGAATGGAAGGATACATACACGGTGTAGCAACTTTTCGCAAACAGTTTACACGCATAGATGCTTCACCATATACTGCAATGCTTGCCATGGATGGAGAAATAAAAGATAAGCACCTTGGCATTGGCGGTTATATTCTTCATGATGTTACAGGACCTACAGGAAAAACTTCAGGAACTATTGCAGTGGCTTATAATATTCCGCTTTACAAAAAGTTTTCAGCGCGTCTTTCAAACGGCAAAGCAAATCATGTGTTGAGTATTGGTATTTCGTTGAGTGTGGTGCAGTATCGTTTAGATGCTACCAAACTTTTGCTCGATAATCCAGGTGACCCGGAATTATATACAACGAAAGGAACAAGAATTTTTCCTGACGCTTCATTCGGAATTTATTATCGCTACAAAGAAATCTTTTATGCAGGTGTTTCAGTTCCGCAGATAATGGGATTGAATATTAATTACAGAGGACAGGATGGATTAGCGAAAATTAAAACCATGCAGCACCTGAACTTTTTAGTAGGAGGCAAGTATGAATGGGCGCGTGGAAATTTCAGTATTAATCCGGTGGCGGGTTTACGTTGGGTGAAAGGTGCGCCACCACAAGGCGATATTGGTTTGCGCTTTATGATTTACAAAGTGTTCTGGCTTGGCTGCAATTATCGCAGTATGAATTACATGGTGTTTGAAGCGGGCTTCAATGTGAAAGACTATTTCAAATTTGCTTACGCTTACGATTTCAACTTTTCGAAATACAGAAAAGATGTAGGCTCTACACACGAAATTTCTATACTGTTTAATATTCCTGAAAGAGGAAGAGTGTGGAGAGGAGCAGGACCTGTGCTGAGATTCTAAAGATGAATTTGTCACCCTGAGCTTGTCGAAGGGTTCGTAAGCAAAAATGCTTCGACAAGCTCAGCATGACATCGTTCTCTTGTTTTTATTTACTTACCACTTCACCAGCGCCTTCTGAAAAATATCATCGGCTAACTGTGCGCTAATAGTATTGATTAAACCTTCTTCAACTGCCGATAAACTTTCAGATGCAGAGTATTGCGCATAACGCGAAAAGTCTTGCGTCCATTTATCTTTTTCGTTTTTGGTATTGACAAAAGTTATTTGAACGGTGATGGTGAGTTTATTCAATGCACTTGTTGCGCCTGCAATAGGTGCATCGCTGGTGAAGGCGTAACCAGTAACAGCACCGGTAAACTGTAAATCTCCATCGGCACTTGCCTGACGAAGATTGGCTTCTGTTTGAAATTTGTATTTGAGTTTATCAGTAAAAATTTGCGGCAAAGAAGCAGGTCCGTTACCTGAACGGTTTTGAATCAACTCGGTAGAAAAGGAATGTATGTCAGCTGGAATATTTGCTCCGCTGAAAGAATAAACCTTACAACCCTGCGTGGCAACTATGCAACACAACACTACAAACTGAAGACTGCGAACTGCCAACTGTTTCATTACATATCAATGTTGTACTCCTTAATCTTACGGTAAAGAGTGCGTTCAGAAATTCCTAAATCGTGCGCGGCATCTTTGCGCTTGTTACGATATTTTTTCAATGCTTTAATAATTAACTCGCGTTCTTTATCGGCAATAGAAAGCGATTCTTCTACCGTTTCTGAATCATCGAAACTCTTCTGGTCAATCAGTACCGGTTGACTATTGGCGGGTTGCGAAATAATAATCGATTGGTCAGAATTCTGAACTCTGAAATCTGAGTTTTGAATTTGATTTTGACGAACGGGTTCGTTTCCGTTTTGATTGCTGATGCCGTAAACAAATTGTTTGAGGTCGTTGAAATCGTTCTTTAAATCAAAGATGAGTTTGTAAAGAATTTCACGCTCGGTAAAACTTCCACCACCGCTATTGTAACGCGCTTCGGCAAGAGCAGGCAAGCGATTGTCGGTAATGTCGGGAACAATTTGCGAAAGCTCTTGTGCTGTTACATCTTTATCTACCGCAAGAATTGAAACCTGTTCGGCTACGTTCTTTAGTTGACGCACATTACCTGGCCACGTATATTTCAAAACCAATTGCTTCGCATCTTCCGTCAAACGGATAGAAGGAATTTTATTCTTCTCGGAAAAGTCTGTCGAGAATTTACGGAAGAGTAAATAGATATCATCACCTCTTTCGCGCAATGGCGGAATGGTAATAGGCACAGTAGAAAGACGATAGTATAAGTCCTCACGAAATTTTCCTGCGCGAACGGCTTCCTGTAAATTTACGTTTGTAGCGGCTACTACGCGGACATCGGTTTTCATTACTTTACTCGAACCTACACGAATGTATTCACCTGCTTCGAGCACGCGCAGCAAACGGGCTTGTGTGCCATGAGGCAATTCGCCCACTTCATCTAAGAAAATAGTTCCGCCATTAACCGATTCGAAATAACCTTTGCGCGAATCGTGCGCACCGGT
Organism: Bacteroidota bacterium; assembly: GCA_947476645.1. Taxonomy (GTDB): domain Bacteria; phylum Bacteroidota; class Bacteroidia; order Chitinophagales; family LD1; genus Bog-950. Next base: position 14,773 of record CANJRM010000050.1, on the reverse strand, counting down.
GAACGAACCTTTTTCGTGACCGAATAATTCTGAATCAATAGTACCTTCGGGAATAGCACCGCAGTTAACCGCAATAAACGGATTGTGTTTTCTTACACCAAGCTGATGAATAATTTGCGAGAATACTTCTTTACCCACTCCGCTTTCTCCTGTAATTAATACAGTGAGTTCTGTTGAAGCAACTCTTTCGGCAATGCTGATAGCGTGATTAAGCGCGGGCGAATTGCCTATGATTCCGAATCTGTTTTTAATTGTTTGAATTTCCATAATCAATAATGCTGTATGCTATTTTACTACTTCGCCAATTAATGTTCCTGATGTGCAACGAATAACTTTCACGGTAACATAATCACCGGGTTTGTAAACCTGACTGCCGTCAGGCAGTTTTGCTTTGTCAAACACGATAACTTTGTTCTGTGTGTTTCTGCCGTAAACATCTTCATCGTTACGCGCAGAAATTCCTTCTACCAATACTTCGAATGTTTTGCCTACATCTTCTTTATTTCTTTCGAGCGAATGAACGCGATGCAGGTCAACAACTTCCTGCAATCTGCGTTTCTTTACTTCTTCGGGAATATCATCTACATGTTTTTTTGCAGCCACGGTTCCGGGGCGTTCGTTGTAAGCAAACATGTAAGCCATTTCGTAGCGCACATGTTGCATCATACTCAAAGTGTCCTGATGCTCTTCTTCGGTTTCGCTGCAATAGCCGGTAATGATGTCGGTAGAGATAGCGGCTTCAGGAACAATTCTGCGGATAGCCGCAATGCGTTCCATGTACCATTCGCGCGTGTAAGTGCGGTTCATCAGTTCGAGTATGCGCGAGTTACCTGATTGAACGGGCAGGTGAATGTACTTACAGATGTTGTTGTACTTCGCCATCATGTGCAACACATCATCGGTCATGTCTTTTGGATGCGAGGTAGAAAAACGAACGCGAAGGTCTGGTGCAACCTGCGCTACCATTTCCATGAGCTCGGCAAAGTTGACTACGTGCTCTTCGTATTTGGCTTCTACTAATTTTTTACCCACAAGCTTAGGGTCGTGACTGAAACGATAGGAGTCAACGTTCTGACCAAGTAGCGTTACTTCGCGGTAGCCCTTTTCATATAAATCTTTTGCTTCGGCTACAATGCTTATGTAATCTCTGCTGCGCTCTCTTCCTCTGGTCATTGGCACCACACAAAACGAGCACATGTTATCGCAACCGCGCATGATGCTGATGAAGGCAGTAATGCCATTGGTGTTTAAACGAACGGGGCTAATTTCTGCATAAGTTTCTTCGCGGCTCAAAAGAACGTTTACTGCTTTTTGTCCGGTTTCGGCTTCTTCCACTAAATCGGGAAGTGAGCGATAAGCATCGGGACCAACTACCATGTCCACTATCTTTTCTTCTTCGAGAAATTTTTCTTTGAGTCTTTCTGCCATGCAGCCCAATACTCCTATAACCGCACCGCGTTTCTTTTTCTTAACTGCTGAAAGGTGCATGAGGCGATGGCGAACGCGCTGCTCGGCATTGTCGCGAATGGCGCAGGTGTTAATCAGAATTACATCGGCATCGAGGAATTGCTCGGTAGAATCGTAACCCGCATTGTTAAGGATAGAAGCTACTACTTCGCTATCGGCAAAGTTCATTTGGCAGCCGTAACTTTCGATGTAGAACTTCTTGCCATTCGGCAGAATACCAACGGGGCGTTCCAGCGTAAGAGTTTCACCCTGACGGGTTTCGTCAATTACTTTGGGCTCTAATTCAAAAGCGGTTTCGTTATTGTATAAATCTGTCTTCATAAAAGTGAACCTGCCTTTTCGGCAGAAACGGGCGCAAAGATAAATTTTTGACTGAGATGCTTCGACAAACTGAGGATGGCATTCAGACTTTTTCTTCGGTCTTTAAGAATTATTATTTTTCGATTTTAAATTACCACCATGAAATTTTACAAAAGCAAAGCTTTCATCATTACAGTAAGTGTTTTGGCGGTTTGGATTGGCGCCAATGTGGTTTTATATGAACCCGATATTCCGGTGCAGGAGTTGGCGGCAAAATATGCGAATGAAAATTCGAAGTTTGTAGAGATTGACGGTATGCAGGTGCATTACCGCATTGAGGGTGAGGGCGAACCGCTGGTGCTGATACACGGCACCGGGGCTATGCTGCAAACCTGGGATAAGTGGACGAATCTTTTGAAGCCTCATTATAAAATCATTCGCATGGATATTCCCGCTTTTGGTTTAACAGGACCTCGGGCAGATGGTGTTTACAACGACAGTATGTATGTAAATTTTATAGAGCAGTTTGTGAAAGCTGTGGGTGTGGACTCGTTTCATTTGGCGGGAAATTCATTGGGGGGCTTGATTGCCTGGAAGTATGCCACGGCATATCCGCAGAAAGTGAAGAAGCTGATATTGGTTGACCCTGGAGGGTTTCACGAAGTGAATGACAAAGGCGGTTCGTTTATTTTTAAGCTGGCGCGCAATTACCCAACGCTTACCGATTTGGTTTCGAAAATAGGCACACACTTTTTTGTAGAAAAAACCTTGCGCGAAGTTTATTACGATGATTCGAAAATTACCGATGAAGAAAAGAAGATGTATGCCGAACTGAATCAGCGCGCGGGCAACCGCCATGCGTTTGTGGAGCGTGCGCGTTATATCCACCAAAGCAACGAAGAGGAACTGAAACCTATTACCGCACCTACTTTAATTATGTGGGGCAACGAAGATGTGCTGATAGATGTGCGCGAAGCCGAACATTTTAAAAAGATTGGAAACTCTTCCGTAGTTACTTACGACAAGGTGGGGCATTGCCCGCAGGAGGAAGTGGCAGAGCAGTCGGCTGCGGATGTGATGAGGTTTTTGTTGGTGAAGTAGCGAATTACTGGTACCGGTGGAGCGTTCACTGACGTGCGGTAGGACTTGGCTGGTACCGGTGGAGCGTTCACCGACATGCGGCAAGGCTTGGCTGGTACCGGTGGAGAGTTCACTGGCGTGCGGCAAGACTTGGTTGGTACCGGCAGAGCTTTGGCTCACCCCGTTTTTCTCTAAAATATCCTTCTTTTGTTCAAGGTCTATCTTTGGAGCCTCGGCAGATTCACCCTTTTAAAAAACAAAGCCCGCTTTCAATGAAGAAAGCAGGCTGTATATGTTTTAAGAGAACTTGGTTTAGCAGTTTGTTGTGGTTTACCACATGTGCGGGCAATGACCCGGGCGTGCTACCTTTTTAAACGAGCCCTGATACATCAACGAAATTTCCGGAGCACCTACTGTTTTAGAAGCAGGTACCAGTTTCGAAATATTGATGTCGTAGCTAAAGCCCATGGTAAAACCTTTTACATCTAAACGGGTGCTCAGAATAACAGCATCTAACAAGCCGCGGTATTGTGCACCGAAATAGAGAGCGGTTCCGCCTGTTTTAATGTTTCCAAGCGCTGTGCGAAAGTGGCAACCAAGATTGAACTCATAAGCACCACCCTGATACAACACTAAGAAGTTAGGCATAACTGCCACGCGGTCGCCCACGGGTATAGATGCTCCACCATGCACGGTAATTTTCATAGCAAGTCGCTGAACGCCCAGTCCGTTGCGGTCTACACCACTCGGTTGAAATGAAATTTTAGGTTGATTCAAGTGATTGATACCAAAGCCGAGGAAGATGTTTGTTCCGCGGTGAAACATACCGCTGTAAAGCAAACCAAAACCTGCATCGCCAAACATTACCTTGGTTCTTCCAAAGGTTTCACGTGCTCCGTTAGGGTCTACCGTGCCGGTTGAAGGGTCCCATTGCGAATCGAAAACGGCTCTTGACGGGTCAATGGTGCGAATGTTGAACCCGCCCTGCAAACCCGCAGAAATTTGTTGAGTTCCGCGATGGTTGAGCATAATGTGATAAGCAAAGGTGAGGTCAATGCGATTGGCGTTAAGGTGAATATCACCCGCCTGGTCGCAGTTGAACGAAAGCCCCAAGCCTGCAAAACTGTTATACTTGGTTACTTTGCCTATGGCCACATCGGCACCGCCTGCAAATGAGCGGTAGGTATTGTTTTTTGAAACCGTCATCCACTGCGTGCGAAAGTTTGCATACACGCGATAGTCACCTGCGTTCAAACCTGCCAAAGCGGGATTGAGCAACATGGGTGAGTTGTTGTATTGCGTGTAGTGCGGGTCCTGCGCAATGGTTTTAGCTACCACTAAAGTGGCTAAGCCCAACACCGTTATTATTCTTTGTAAAATCTTTTTCATGATTATTCTTTTTACAGCAAAGGGCAACGGACATACTTATCCCGTACTCGCCTTTCACTATTTACTATTCACTATTTCTTAAGCTGCCGAATTACCTTCAAACGGCTTTTTGTTCATGCTGTTTTCTTTCATCAGCAATTCTTCGTAAACGCTGAGGCGGTTAGTGAGTTTTTTATACTCATCTACTACCTGCGAAAAGTTGATGCGGTCAAAAATGAGGAGGTTCTCATCGTTAACGGGTATATCGAACGCAAGCAGAAATGAAATTTCAATTTTCATGACATCGCAATAGCGCTGCATGGTTTCCATTTTCACATTGCCCGCTCTTGTTTCCAGGCAACTGTAGGCCTGTTGGGTAATGTTCATTTCCTGCGCAACTGCTGATTGCTTCATTCCGCGGTATTCGCGAATTTTTCTAAGTCTGGTAGCTAAGCTCATAATAACTGGTTTTAATGATTGATTTATAATTGATTTAAATAGTGACGCTTTTGTGTTTTATCTGATAAGGGCAATGTTTCCGCTCTTCTTAATATCGTACCCGTTTTCGCATTTGCCTTCTACTACATAGGTGTAAACCGAAGAAGCAACGGATAGGCCTGCTGAGTTTCCGTCCCAACCCTCGTTAATGTTTTTAGTTTCAAACACCACCTTGCCCCATTCATCGAACACACGCATAAAATTGAGCGTGCTCAATGCGCGCGAGTGCACATAGAACTTGTCGTTAATGCCATCACCATTTGGTGTAAAGGTGTTTGGAATGAAAATAGTTTCGGGGTCGCAACTGATAACTTCAATGTTTAGTGAATCACTTGCGGTGCAGCCTGCATCGGTAGTTCCGGTAACCATAATTGTTTGTGTATGGCGCGGAGTAATTTGCGTTTCCTGACAGGTAGGACATTTGATAGCATCAATGGCCTGCCATACATAACTGAGGTTAAAAGTTGAAGAAGCGTGAATACCTACTTCGGCACCCGGTGTAGTCAACGAATCATCGGAAGCTGCGTGAATATCGGGCGGGCTATTTACCGTAACGGTTACAGCCGCAGTATCTGAACCGCAGTTAGCAGCCGCAGCATATACAATGAAATGCGTAGTGAATGGAATGTAACGAGCTGAAGGATTTGAACTAAAGGCATCGTTGAGATAAATAGCGGGAGTCCAACGATAGGTAACGGGAATAGAATCAGGAGCCCAAAGCACAGCCGCTGAAAGTTGCGCTGAATCACCGATACAGATTGCAAAATCAGGAGTAATGTCAATATCAAGTTTGTCAATTACATTAATCTGAATCTGCGCGCTCTTTCTGCAACCGGCACTCGAGTGCCCCGATACGTAGTAAGTAATGGAACTATCGGCAGTAGCAATAGGGTGAATAGCATTTGAATCATCTAAGAAAGTAGAAGGAGTCCAGGTCATCATTTCGGCACTACCTGCATTTAAAGTTACAGGCGTGTGCTTACATATATTGATAGGCGCAGGATTCGAAATAAAATCAGCCAGCTTTTCTACATGAATGTGCATAGAGTCAACCACCGTGCAACCATAAGAGTTAGTAGCCGAAACACGATAATCAATATTGTCGATTGGGTTAATACTTACAGCAGAGCATACATGGCAACTGAGGTAAGTAGGCGGAGTCCATTCGTAATTATCAACTCCTAATGCCATAGCCAGCGATGAACCTTCACAGATATTTGTATCAGGTAAATTCAAGACAGGACTAGGGAGAGTAACAAGCGTTGGCAATACATAAGTAACTGCACAACCTACGTGGTCAATCAAAATAAATTGCGGATGGAATGAATCTACCGCTGTATACAAGTGTGTAAACTGAGTAGAGTCCTGAATCAATGTTCCGTCTCCTAAGTCGGCCCAAAGAGATAATGTATTGGTTGAAGTAGTTACAGTAAAATCAATGCTGAAAGGCAAACATCCGCCTGTACTGCTTTCGGTGAATACACCGGTAGGTCCTTCCACATGAATCAGGTCTACGTAAGTCATGGTATCGGTGCAGCCGCTGCTGGTAGTTCCTATCAAAGTAACGGTGTAAACACCAGGCATAAAATATACGTGTGTTGGTCTTGCTGCAGTATCTGTATTTCCATCGCCAAAGTCCCAGCGAAATTTCATACCCGGGCGATCAGCCGTGCTATTAAACGAAGTAACCAAAGGTGGACATGGTGAATATGTTTGTCCAACACTGAAATCAATTTGCGGATTCAGAATATGGATGTAATTGATTCTTGAAACAGTGCTGTCGCAACCCGATGCATTGCTTGATGTAAGGGTTACGCTATAGTATCCTTCGGCAAGAAAATTGTGTAATGGATTTACATCAGTAGATGTAGTGCCATCGCTGAAACTCCATAAGTAAATTGTGCTGCCTGTAGATTGGTTATGAAAATGAACCGCACCACCAACGCATCCAAGTGTATCGGCTTTAAATTTTGCCACAGGTAGTTGATTGCTAATTGATACCGGTAATGAAACAGGAATGGCACACCCGCTTGGGTCGGTAGCCGTTAAAGTTACAGTATAGGTACCGTTATGATGATATACATGAGAGGGGTCTACGATAGAGGCAGAGTCGCCATCACCAAATGTCCATTCATAAGTAACACCAACTCCAACGGTGGTATTATCAAACGTAACAACAGCAGTGTCGCCACAACCTACAGCGGGAACGTTAGCTGTAAAGGTTGGAACAACCCCCTGCCGAATGTGTATATAATGAACTTTAACCACCGTGTCACGGCATGCTCCGCTTACTGTATTAATCATAGTAACGGTATAGGTTCCCGGCACTGTATAGACTTGTGAAGGGCTGGCAGAGGTGGAAGTAGTTCCATCGCCAAAGTTCCATCGGCATGAACCCACAAAGTTAGATAGGTTACTGAAATTAATTGTTTCACCTGTACAAGCATCGGTTTTGTCGGCTACAAAATCAGAAGAAAGTGATGTAACGCTAACTCTATGGCTAATAGAATCAACGCAACCGTTTGAAGAGGTTACAACTAACCATACTACCTCTTGTTGTTGAGTGTATGTATGTGTAGGATTTTGAGCTGTGGAAGTAACAAGTGTGCTGTCCAGTTCCCAGAAATAAGTTAATCCGGTGCCTGAGGAAGTGCTGGTAAACGTAATCAACTGACTGTAATTACAACTGGTAGAAGGAGAAGCAGTAAAAGTTGCAACCGGTTTTCGCAAAACCTGCACATACAGGTGCTTGGTAAGGTTGGCTGAACAAAAATTGGCATCTTGAACAACTAGTGTAATATCATAAGCACTCGGGAGATTATATTTATAAAAGACTGAATCACCACTACGGGCTATTCCATTGCCAAGATCCCATGCATAATTGGTAATAGGGGCATCACCTAAAGTAATATCGCTGAATAAATTCACCGTGTCGCCCTGGCATACATTTACATGTTCTGCATGAAAATCAACAACCGGCAGATGGAATACGGTAACTGTTTTGGTAATAGAATCGGTTTCGGTTCCATTACTTACCACCAATTTCACTTGGTATACTCCGGGGTTTTGAAATATGGCAGAAGGATTCGATAAAACAGAAGCGTTACCATTATCGAAATCCCAACTTAAATTTAAACCACCGGGTAACGATGAGTTGGTAAAGTTGACCAGCAAAGGCGGACAACCTGAAAATTTATCGGCAGTAAAATCAGCATGAACCAGAGCCATTGACCGCAAACCGAAAAGTAAAAAGATAGAAAGTATAAAAATCCTCATGGCGTAATTTTGAACTACGTTTACGCCAATGAAATTTCGGTGTCCCTGTTTTATTAGACTTTGCTACAACATGTAACACCATGGTTAAAACATTAGACTTTTCCCGCACAACCTTTGCTTTGTAGGCATGAGTTTAAATGTTGTTTATCACGTTTTGGAACATGAAAAAATTGGAATTACACAACACAACAGATGTAAAAAATGCTGGAAGAATGGAGGAGTGGAAAGTTGGAAATATACATAACAGGAAAGTTGGATGAGATGGACATACTTGCTTTTCCTCCATCATTCCACATTCCATTTTTGAAATGAAATTCAAAAAACGCCCTAAATAAAGTTGTAAAATTCACAAGCAGAAGCGGTTACTTATGCCTGCGCTGTAGGTCCAAAACTCATGGGTATTACAGGTGCTTCTTTATCGCTGATAGTTCCGAATTGCGATTCATATTTCTTTACATTATCTATCATAGCTTTCATTAGGCGCTTGGCGTGCTCGGGAGTAAGCACCACGCGCGATTTTACTTTTGCCTTAGGCACACCGGGCATAACGCGAATAAAATCAATTACAAATTCCTGTGGTGAATGCGATATGATTGCAAGATTAGAATACGTTCCTTCTGCAATATCTTCGGGTAGTTCAATATTCAATTGGTTTTCGGGAGTTGTTTTTGGGTCTGCCATGTTGCGTTTATTTGCTGCGAATGTAAAAACCTGTTTGTATTTGGAAACTTTCATCATTCTTTATGCAGTAAAATTTAGTTTTGCTTTTACACAATTGATTTCAAATCATTCCTTGTTCATGAAAAACTTTCTCTATTCGGTTTTACTCATTTCAATTTTCTCTAGCCTTTTTTTTTCATGCACCAAGTATACCGGACCCGATGAACCTGTTATTACAATCACTACTCCAACGGATACAACTGCTATAAACGCAGGTGATACCATTCAAATTAAAGGAACAGTAAGCGATAACAAAGACCTGCACGAATTTTATTTGACGATAAAGAATAACAGTAATGATTCGGTGATGGCTTACGAAAACCCTTATGTGCACGGTGCTAAAACGCACAACTTTGATTACTTCTTGATTACAGGCGATTCAGCCATTTATACGCTCACTATAAAAGTTCTTGACCACGAAAGCCATTCTATTACAAAAGAAGTTTTGCTTCACGTAAACTGACAACCGTTCTTATTTTATCTTTGACCCATGCCACTAAATCAACTCACTGCCATTTCTCCTGTAGATGGTCGCTACCGAAGCAAAACCGAAGAACTTGCTCCTTACTTTTCTGAATATGGTTTAATCAAATACCGCGTGCATGTAGAAGTAGAGTACTTCATTGCGCTTTGCGAAATTCCTTTGCCGCAGTTATCAGATTTTCCTGCTGCAAAGTATTCGGCACTCAGAAACATTACGCAAAGTTTTAACGAAGCCGATGCCCAAAAAATAAAGGACACCGAGAAAGTTACCAATCACGATGTTAAGGCGGTGGAGTATTTTCTTAAGGATAAATTTGATTCACTCGGTTTAGCTCAATGGAAAGAATTCATTCATTTTGGGTTGACCTCTCAAGACATTAATAACACTGCTATTCCTCTTTCATTTAAAGATGCCAATGGCAATGTTTATTTGCCCGCGGTAAAACGTTTGATGGAGCAGTTGCGTTCATTGGCTGTGCAATGGAAAGACATTCCTATGCTGGCACATACGCATGGTCAACCGGCATCGCCTACAAAACTTGGAAAGGAGTTGATGGTTTTTGTGGAGCGAATTGATAAACAGCTTTGGCATTTTGAGAACGTGGCATACAGTGCCAAGTTTGGCGGAGCTACAGGAAACTTCAATGCGCATGAAGTGGCCTATCCTAAAATCAACTGGATAGAGTTTGCCGGAAAGTTTTTGCATGAACGTTTGGAATTAGAACGTTCTTATTATACCACACAAATTGAACACTACGATAATTTAGCTGCGCACTTTGATGCCATGAAACGCATCAATACCATATTAATTGATTTGTGCCGCGATATGTGGACTTATATTTCTATGGAGTATTTTAAGCAGCAGGTGAAAAAAGACGAAGTGGGTTCATCGGCTATGCCACACAAAGTAAATCCTATTGATTTTGAAAATGCCGAAGGCAATTTGGGAATTGCCAATGCGCTCTTCGAACATCTTGCGGCTAAGCTTCCTATCTCTCGTTTGCAAAGAGATTTAACTGATTCAACGGTTTTGAGAAATATAGGGGTGCCAGTTGCGCATACGTTGATTTCGCTTTCTTCTATTGAAAAGGGATTATCGAAGTTGTTGTTGAATGCAGAAGCCCTCAATAACGATTTAGAAAAAAACTGGGCAGTAGTAGCAGAAGCTATTCAAACTATTTTGCGCAGAGAAGGTTATCCGAAGCCTTATGAGAAGTTGAAAGAGCTTACGCGTGGTGCAAACGGAATAAACAAAGAAGCCATTCAGAATTTTATTTCTACGCTTGATGTAAGTGAAGAAATAAAAAAAGAACTCCGCCAAATTACTCCGCAGAATTACACAGGTGTAAAGTTTAGTCAAGCGTAACTCCAAAATCTTAAACGTGGAACTAACAGAACTGCCCGAAGGAATCAGGCAATCGAAATATTTGACCGAAAATGATTTGGTGCAGTTGGCTTCCTGTGAGCGCATTCCCGAAGAGAAGGAATTATTTCAAATGCGCCCCGTGCCTGAAGTGGTGTATATATTAGATAACTACGGTCACGATTTTTTTCTTTTCGAAAAAGAAATGCATCTGCTCGCCCAGCAGGAAATAGAACAACACAACCAATGGTTTGCACTAAAGCTATTGATGGTGGTGGAGTTTACCCGCGAAAGTTTGGTGTAAGATTAGGTTCGCTCTCCGTCTTCTTCCGAATCACTTTTTTCGTCTTCCTGCGTATCGTTTGTTTCGTTTTCGGTTTTCTCCTCTCTATTGCGCAGTGCAATAAAAACAATGAAGCTAAGCAAGATAAAAACACCGAAGATGATGAGGGGTAGATTTGACTTCATAAGCAATGGTTTGAGCCAAATGTAAGTAAGCGCACGAAAAAAAAGAATTCCATCAAGGGAATTTTGGGAACTTAATTTATGCGATTCATATGCACGTTGGCAATGGAAAGATGGATTTCTATTTCATTGAGTTTCCCGTTAGTGAAATAGTAAACCGTTCGGCTACCGTCATCGGCTTTCATTTCTACAGTGTTAGCTTCTTTGTATTTTAAATCAATGAAATGGCTTTCGGCTTCGTAAAAGACCTGACTGCGTTTAACGGGCTGTTTGAAGTAAAGCGTAAGCACTGAATAATCGGGTACTTCATTAAAAGTTCTTTTACCGCGATAAGAATCCACTAAATATTTCTTGCCATCAAAACTGATGTTTGTCCAATGTTTGGTTACCCCGCTTTCAATCTGAATATAAGATGAGGTGAGGAGTTTGTCGTTTCGGTAACGGACTTCATATCGGGTTTCGTCTTCGCGCTTCATCCACAGGAAATTGGTTTTGCCTTTGGCATTTAAGGTATAAAGTTCGGTGCTGTCGTTCTCTTTTGTTTTGGTAACCACCATTTTGCCAAAGGTGAAACCAAACACACTCATGCTAAACACAATTTCTTCGGCAGAAACAGCACTGCTGCATAGCAGTAAAAAGAAGAGGATTGTTTTGTTCACGGCATCGTTTTTTAGGCAGACGAAAATAATTTTGTTTATGAGGTCTTATTTTTCTTACGTTTGGCTCAAACAAAACTTATGGCAGAAAATAAATCATCAGGTGCATCGGGAGTGCTGAAAAAAATTCTTGTTGGAATAGTATTTCTTCTGGTGCTTGCACTAGTAATTACTTTTCTGGTTTTTAATTTTACGTATAGCGAAGGTTCGCGCGCGGGAGTGTTGATGAAGTTCAGCAAGCGCGGGTATGTTTTTAAAACGTATGAAGGAGAACTCAACACAGGTGGCGTTGGAAATATTGCCAACACCGCACAACTCAATCAGGTGTGGGATTTTTCTGTAAAGGATGAAAGCTTTGCGGATACACTTCATTTATACGAAGGCAAAAGAGTGATTTTGTTTTATAAGCAAAAAATAAAACACCTTCCATGGCAAGGTGAAACCGATTACTTTGTAAATATAGTGCAGGAGGTTAAGTAAGCCGTCTTACACTTTGTAAATCACATCCAGATATTTCTTCAGAATATCACTAATGATTCCACGAAACGGGAGAGAAGAAGCTAAGCCGTAAACAGGAGCAAGACCTTCTTTACTTCCGGGGTTTGCTTTTACATGTGCCACACTTTCTTTTAAATCTCTCAGAAATCTTTCTGCTACACCCGGCTGTGTGTGTCGAAGTGTAAGCGCAATATGAAAGCAAGCGGGTTTGTGCAAGCCGTTGAGGTTCCAGTTTTTCTTTCCCATTTGGTCAAGCACTTCATAAATGTTGATAGTGTCGCTGGCGAAGGCAAGAATCCAAACCGGATTGCCGAGTATTTTTATTTCAGGAATTTCTTTGATGCCCGCTTTTATTTTGTCAGCGGTTTCCAAAATTGATTTAGTAGCGCGCAAATAACCTTCTTCACCCATGGAAAGCAATGCTGCCCAACAAGAAGCACTCAAGGCACCGGGACGTGAGCCCGCCAAAGTAGGAGAGAAGTACAATCCACCCGGCCAATCGGTGCTGGTGAAAAACTGATGCGAGCGCAACTCTTCATCACGATATAAAACAACAGAAGTTCCTTTAGCTGCGTAACCATATTTGTGTGTGTCCACACTCATGCTGGTTACTCCAGGTAAACGAAAATCAACTACAGGAACATTGTATCCAAGTTTCTCTGCAAACGGAACTACAAAACCACCGAGGCAACAGTCTGTATGAAAACCGATTTTGTTTTTCAGCGCTAAATCGCTGAGTGCTTTTATATCATCAAAAGTGCCGTGAGGGAAAGATGGTGCGCTGCCCACAATTACAATCGTGTTGTTATTGATAGCACGCTTCACTGCTTTTACATCAACGGTGTAATCGGCAGTAAAAGGAATTTTGACTTGCTTAATTCCGAAATACTGCGCGGCTTTATCGAATGCTGCGTGAGCAGTTAACGGCATTACCATTTCAGGTTCGGTGATGCCGCGCTCTTCGCGCGCGCGGTCGCGGTAGCTTTTCATGGCGCAGAGAATACTCTCTGTTCCTCCGCTGGTAATAGCACCGCAAACATTTTTGTTGTGATCGAAGGTTCCTTTGCCGTGCATGTTGGCTACCATAGAAATTACTTCCGCTTCGAATTTAGAGGCAGATGGAAATAAATCGCTGTGCAATGGATTGCTTTGCGATTGAAGTGCGTAAACTTTATTCAGAAATTCAATGTGCTCGTTATCGCCATGATAAATTCCACCGCTTACGTAACCATCTTTCCACCTTCCGCTTTCCAAATCGCTCATGGTTTTTATTTCATCGAGAATTCTATCGCGGCTGATGCCCGATGATGGAAGCGCATAATGTTTCTCAAACTTGTTCGCATACGGCTTGCTCGAATGTTCGAGCACTTGCATGGTCTTTTCGTTTTCGGCATCAATCATCTTTTTGACTGATGGAATTTTCTTCATTCTCTTTTCTATAAAACGACTAACCGATGGTGGCAACCAGGAAAGTTTGGCGGAGATTTCTTCTATGTTCATGTGTTGTGTTGTATCAATGATTCAATTTCGCGTAAATCGGTTTGTTCTTCGTGTATATCTCTACAAAGCGACCGAACATTTCATCGTAGAGGGCGCGGTTGTTTTTGTTGGGTTCGAAAATCTTTTTGGGTTCTACTACCTTTGAAACATCTTCCATGCTCATTTTGTTCAACGCGAGTAGAGCGAGAATAGCTGTGCCGCGTGAGTTGCTCATCAGTGGTTCGTTCATCTGTTTTATCGGGCGATAAAAAATATCAGCCATCATCTGGCTCCACACATCGCTATTGGCTCCGCCACCTATAAAGTTCACCGCTTCGAAATTCTTCCCCATTATTTTTTCTACATACATCAATAACCAACGCGCGTTTAATCCCACTCCTTCCATTACGGAGCGCATCATGTGTGTGCGATTATGGTTGAGCGATAAATTGTAGAAGCCACCGCGGGCACTGTGGTCGTCAACCGGGCTGCGCTCGCCATAAAGCCACGGCAGAAAATAAAGCCCTTCGCTGCCTGCAGGAACTTTGCCTGCAATTTTATCCATTAGTTGGTAAAAGTTTTTTGGTGCGGGAGCGGTGTTGAGTTCATCTTCGTGATACAACAAATTATTTTTGATGAAGTTCAAACAAGCTCCTGCGCTCTCCTGTTCGTTTACGATTACATACCGGCCGGGCAAAGCAGAAGGAAGCGTTCCCATGTTGTGGAAGATATCGGTCTTCTTAAACGGAACATGGCTCACTAACCACGCAGAGGTGCCGAAATATAAATGCCCTTCAAAATCATTTACTGCTCCTGAGCCAACGGCTGCGCTGTATACATCGGGTGTTCCTGAAATAACTTTTACATCGGCATTCAATCCAAACGCTTCGGAAATTTGTTTTGAAACATTGCCAAGCACCGAATTTGTTTTTACAAGTTCAGGAAGTTTTGCTTTGTCCAGTCCGCAGAGCTGAAGCAAGCCATCGTGATAAACTATATTGTTGATGTCGCGGTTGTCGGTAATCCAATGCACGGTAATGGAATCGAACGAAGCAGCAAATCTTCCCGTGAGCCATAGATTCAAATAATCTTTCGGCTCTAGGAATTTATACGTGTCGTT
>CANJRM010000049.1 GCA_947476645.1 Bacteroidota bacterium | reverse complement strand
TGAAAACAACTATCATTAACGGTAGTAATGTTGAGAGTAAGTGTAGGTGGTCCTGTTACATTTCCTGCGGCTGTTGCTGTACATCCCGATGCGTCAGTAACTACAACCGAAATAGGGCCTGCGCTTAAAGGACTGGCTACAGCATTATTTGGCTGTCCTCCGCTCCATGCATAAGTAAAAGGAGAAACTCCTCCTGATGTTACCGAAGCAATAGCACTTCCATCGTTACTATTTGCACAAGTCATATTCACAGTTGCAATGCTTGCAACCATAAGAGCGCCTGGTCCAGCAACTGTTACTGTTCCAACAATTGGCGGATTACCCGATACATCAGTTACTGTATACGTGTATGTTCCTGCAATCAGGTTTGAAATTGTAGGTGTGTTTCCTCCACTACTCCATGCAATACCTATTGGGGGAGAACCACCGACAACTGTTACCGTTGCAGTACCATTGCTTCCACCAGGACAAGTTACAGGTGTAGAAGATGTACTGATGTTTATACCACAAGGAAGTGAAGCAACTGTAACGCTGTATTGCAATAAGGCAGAACAGCCATTAGCATCTTCAAAGTCAGCAATGTATATACCCGCACCTAATCCGTTTACACTAGTTCCCACATGACCAGGTCCCCAGTTTACACCACTTGGAATTGGCGTTCCATAATAAGGTGGAGTTCCTCCAGAGATTGTAATACTTGCTGTTCCGTTATTCGATCCGCAGTTCGCATCGGTATGTGTAACAGACGCGGATATTGCTGTAGGTTGACTAATAGTATACTGAGCAGTTGTTGTGCATACACCATCGGTAACAGTTAGTGAATATGTTCCAGCCCCTGCACCCACTAAAGTTGTTTGACTTGTATTGTTGCTCCACGAATACATATATCCCCCATACCCTGCTGCAGGACCAAATCCTCCTGATGGAACTATGGATATACCCCCATTAGCCCCACCATTGCACAGGGGAGAGGTTATAGTAGACGCGAGAGCAATTGGTGGATTGATAGTTATTGTATGACTGTAAGTTGTAGCGCATCCACTTATATCTGTAATCGTAAGGGTAACGTTGTAAGTTCCGGTTGCCGCATAGGTATGTGTAGGGTTTTGAAGTGCAGAAATTCCTCCATCGCCAAAAGTCCATGCCCAAGATTGTATAGAACCCAAACTGCTGGTAGAAATATCACTGAACTGCATGGTTGGGTTACAACTTTGGTAATTGGTTCCTGCAACCCAGCTTGAAGTACTAAGTACCTGAACTTGTTGGTCGTTTGAACCTCCTCCAGTAGCCCCTGACCATCCCCAGTTCACAACCGGATTTCCTCCGAAATAAGTATTAACCAAATTTGTATTTACAAAACTGGTTCGTAACACGCCATCAAAATAAACAGAGAAAGTTCCAGTAGCTACATCCCAAACTATACGTACTGTATGCCAAGCACAATCATCAATATTTGCTTGACTGGCAAGAGCCGATACTGCACCTACTACATTATGCGCATAACCACCAGCCGATTCAATACCAATGTGGTCATACCCTGGGTCGTTTACCGAACCATTTTGCCAGGTATCAAATTCAACCGCCAAAGAAAATGGTTGATTGCTTCCGGCATATCCTAAACCCTCTCCTGCATTTCCCAATCCGTTCGGATTGTTGGTTAACACAAAACAAACTCCATCGGCCCCGCTTCCCCCATTACAGCCAAGAAAGACACTAAAGGTAAAATCGAAAGAATTGTTGAGGTTGATAGTTTGATTCTGGAAGATAGCTCCATGCTGGTCGTCTGCATCAGGTGTCAGGCGAAAGAGATTACATCCACTCAAAGCAGATGAGTTTCCCAGAATAGTATAATTCTGCGCAAAGAGAGAAAACGAAAAGAAAAACAAAGTCAGGGAAGTAAATATTTTTCTCATTGGAGTATTTTGTTTAATCAAAGATAGAATTGTGAGCGAAAAAGTTGCAGGGAGTGCCGCGATATTACCAACTGTTTTTGCACAACGAATTTGGAAGTGAGGTAACCCTTCTATTTACCTTGTATTTCCACAATTTCGGCTACTAATTTCTCAGCCCAAACTTTATACATTTTACAGGAAGGATGCAGACCATCAGTGGCAATGAGAGCTGAGTTATTTTTTGCGTCTCTCGAAAAAGGTGTAATGTTTATGTAATGAACTCTGGCTTCTTGAGATTCTTGTTGACTGATAGTATTAAACAAATCTATATCCTCGCCTATTTTCTTTTCCCCGCGCTTATGCGCTGCGCCAAAAGGTGTTACTCCCCAATCGGGAATTGAAATTACAAAAACATGATTCACATTTCCATTGGCGTAATCAATTGAAATTTTCAGAAGTTCTCGAAACTCTTTTCTGTAGTTTTCTAAATCTCTTCCGCGGTATTGATTATTCACTCCAATCAGCAACGTTACCGCATCATAAGTCCCCTTCATATTTGCCTCTTTTATAGCGGACGATAATTCATCTGTGGTCCAACCTGTTTTTGCAATAATAGTTGGCTTCTCAAAATAGATTCCCTTCATCTTAAGTAGTTCAACCGTTTGCATTGGAAAACGCTCGCTTTCTTCTACGGCTTCACCAATAGTGTAAGAATCGCCTAAACAAAGCATAGTATAAGTTTTTTCTTTCGTCATAAATGAAGTGTTGAGTATCAATATAAGCAGAATAAGGCAAACCATTTTCAGATTCATCTTTCAAAGCAAAGTAAAAACTTGGAAAATGTTTTTAGAAACTACGAAATATAATTTTAGATTTGTCTAAAATTTTTGAATTTTGGCACAACATAAATCATTAGAAGAAGTTCACGGAACTATAGATACCACCGGTACACAAAGAGGATGGAGACGTTTCTTCTTGTTTGCAGGTCCTGCTTTTTTAGTAGCAGTTGGTTATATGGATCCCGGCAATTGGGCAACTGATATTGCAGGTGGAAGTAAGTACGGTTACTCACTACTTTGGATTTTGTTGATGAGCAATCTGATTGCATTACTTCTTCAAACACTCAGTGCACGTTTAGGAATTGTAAGAGGTAGAGATTTAGCACAGGCATCAAGAGAAACATATCCAACTGCTGTGAATATTTCGCTCTGGATATTAGCCGAAATTGCCATTGCTGCTTGTGATTTGGCAGAAGTTTTAGGGATGGCAATTGGCTTGAACTTACTTTTTGGCTTGCCGATTCTTTGGGGAGTTTCTCTCGCTATTCTCGATACCTTCCTGATTCTTTATTTACAAAAGAAGGGAATGCGATACATGGAGGCATTCATCTTTTCGTTAGTTGTCATTATTGGACTTTCGTTTTTTATTGAACTGGCATTTGCCAAACCAAACATGGGAGAACTTGTTGTCGGTTTTATTCCGGGTTTGAAAGATAGCGGTGCATTATATATAGCCATAGGAATTATAGGAGCTACGGTAATGCCGCATAATCTTTATCTGCATTCATCGCTGGTACAAACGCGCAGAAATAAAAAAGATGATGCCGGAATTCTCACTGCACTCAAATACAATTTTATTGATTCGGCCATTGCATTGAACCTTGCATTCTTTGTAAACGCGTCTATTTTAATTCTTGCAGCCACAGTGTTTTTCAAAAACGGCTATCACGATATTGTAGAAATTCAGGATGCGCATAACATGCTTGCTCCTCTACTTGGTGAAAAATTAGCGCCTATACTTTTTGCTGTTGCGTTAATTGCATCGGGACAATCTTCTACAATAACCGGAACGCTTGCAGGTCAAATTGTAATGGAAGGTTATCTTGATTTGCGAATTGCGCCATGGTTACGAAGACTAATCACTCGATTGATTGCGGTAATTCCCGCCTTGCTTGTTATTTGGTTATTGGGTGAAGATAAAATTGGCGACATGCTTATTCTGTCGCAGGTTATATTGAGCATTCAACTCGGCTTTGCCATTATACCGCTTATACATTTTGTAAGTGACAAAGAAAAGATGGGTAAATTTGCTATCAGTAATTTGGTAAAGATGTTGGCATGGCTTTCGGCAGTTATTATCGTTGGGCTAAATATCAAACTCGTTATTGAAACACTTAGCGTGTGGCACACATCGCTTGTGGGCTACAAATGGGTTTTCAATTTCATTATTATACCTGTAGTTGTGCTGGCTATGCTGTTGTTGGTGTATGTCATCTGGTGTGCGCTTACAGGTAAACGTTTTGTGAAAGACACTACAACACCTCACGGAAAAGCAGAAGAAATTCCTTTCATTGAAAAGAAAGTTTACAAGCGTATTGCTATCTGTATTGATTTTTCGAAGAGCGATATCAAAGCAATCACCGAAGGTGTTTCGCATGGTGATAAAAAAACAGAATTCCATTTGTTGCATGTGGTGGAAAGTGCGGGAGCCAGAACAGTTGGCGATGAAATTCAGGATTACGAAACCAACGAAGATTGGATTCAGCTTCGCTCTTATGGTAATAAACTGAGAGAGCAAGGATACATCGTAACTGAAAAACTCGGCTTCGGAGATCCGAAAACAGAAATTCCAAAATTCACCGATGAATTGAATGCTCAACTTCTTGTCATAGGCAGACACGGACATGGAGGAATTATGGATTTTATTTTCGGTGAAACCATTGCAGTTGTAAGACACAAAGTAAAATGTGCAGTGCTTGTTGTATAGAAATACTTTCATGAAAAAACATAATTGCATTGCAATTTTATTTGTGCTGTGTTTCCAAGTTTCTTTTGCTCAAGACAAGATTGAATGCGACCGTCCTGACCAAACAGAAACGCCTTGCATAGTTCCAGCAGGTCATTTTCAAATGGAGAGCGGCTTTTACTACGAGCATGAAAGCAGAGATGAACAGCGAATTATTTACCCCGCAAGTTTGTTGAAATACGGCATTGCTGACATTGCCGAAATAAGAGTAGAGATAGAAAATTCATCTTCCATTTTTCATGAAAATTCTGAAGTGAATCGTGTGCATGGTATAAGTCCTTTAGCACTGGGAATGAAACTCAAAATTTGTGAAGAGAAAAAAACAGTTCCCAAAATATCGGTGATTGTAATGACGAGTATTCCCATTCTGGCTTCAAAAAAATTAAGAGAAGATTTTCCTACGAGCGAAATTCGTTTCACTTTTCAACATACACTCAGCAAGCGATTTTCATTCAGCTATAATTTGGGTGGATTGTGGAATGGAAATCAGAAAAAAATATTCGGACTTTATACCATTACAAGTGGTTGTGCCATTACAGAAAACATTGGTTGCTATGTAGAAGTTTACGGATTTGTTGCAAAAGAACAAGACCATCGGTTTGATGGTGGCTTGACTTTTACTCCGAGAAAAAACGTGATGCTCGATATTTCGGCAGGCGTAAGTATTGAAAGAAAACAACCTTCGTGGTTCAGCGGTTTAGGCATTTCGTTCCTTCTGCCGAATTAGATTTATATGTTTGCTCTCCGTTATGATTTCCAAATTTACAGTAGGCGATAAAAAAACTTTTGAGCGCATAGTTCGTTACGAAGATGTAGCGAAATTTGAAAGCGGACAGGTGCATGAATTGTATGCTACCTTTTCGCTTTCACGCGATGCCGAGTGGAGCTGCCGTTTATTTGTTTTGGAAATGAAAGAAGAAAATGAAGAGGGAATAGGAACTTTTGTAAACGTAAAACATCTTTCACCCGCTTTCATTGGTGAAAATGTTTTGTTTCAAGCAACCTTAGACGAACTGAAAGGAAACGAAGTGAATTGTTCTTTCATTGCAAAAGTTGGCAACAGAATAATTGCCGAAGGAAGAACCGGCCAAAAAATTTTATCGAAAGAAAAGATTGAAAAACTATTTGAAGGATTGAAGAAATGATTGAGCAGAGTAAGATTAACATACAGAATAAAAAAGCCGGTTTCGAATTTGAAATCATTGACCGCTATGAAGCGGGCATTGTTTTGCGGGGTAGCGAGATAAAAGTAATACGTAACGGTGGAGGCAGTATAAGCGAAGCGTATTGCATAATGCGTGATGACGAGTTGTTCATTAAAAACATGAACATTCCCGAATACTCGCATGGCGGTTATGCAAACCATATTCCCGATACGCAGCGCAAATTATTATTGACAAAAAGAGAACTGCGTAGAATTGATTCAAAGATTCGCGAGAAAGGTTTGAGTGTAATTCCCCTTCGTGTTATTATTAACAAAAGAGGTTTCGCAAAAATTGAAATTGGAGTGGGTAGAGGGAAGAAAAAATTTGATAAGCGCGAATCGCTCAAGCAAAAAGATACTAAAGTTGAAATTGACAGAGCAATGAAAAAGTATCGTTAAAAGGCAATCACCTTAAACTCTGCTCTTCTGTTTTCTAAATATTTTTCATCGCTGCAAACGATAAACTGATTACTGCAATCGCACTGATTAAGTGCGCGAACATTTCCATATTCTTTTACTGAAATTCTTTTTGCCACACCTTTTGAAGCAAGATAACTGCTAATAGCTGTTGCGCGTTTCGAACTCATGGTTTTCTCTTCACGACAATCGGCATACACACCAATTTCAATTTGCAGCGTTGCAAAACTTTGCAACATTTTCAAGGCATTATCCAGCGAAGCCAAATTTTCCGCACTAAGTTCAGCTTTGCCATAATCGAAATACATAGCGGGCAACAAACCCGATTCCGTATGTTTTACTTTTTCCAATTCAGCTTCAAAAGTTCTTTTCGATGCCACATCGTTTTCAGATAGCATATACGAGTAACTCAAATAGCCAACACTTGAACCTGAAGAATTTTTGCTCACTTCTAAACGATAACGCGTTCCTTTCTCCAACATAAAATCTGCTTGCCCTGCATCACTGGTAGTAACATTGTATTCGCGCAGCGAATTTAAGTCCTGCAATTTTACCTGCGCACCCGCAATAGGATTGCGATTTGTTTTGTCGTAAGCAATCAATTTAAAAGGTACTTCTTGTGCGGCACAAAAGAGAATGCCCGCTGTACATGCCAAACTGAGGATAAAGTTTTTCATAAAAAATATTTTTAAGACACCTTACCTTTCAGCATGGGAACGAAAGCAAACTTTCCGAAAACTTCTTCAGAATACTGTCCCTCTCCATGTTTTGTAATGCGAACCATGTCGCAATCCTTCTCAGTTCCGAAAGGCAAAACTATTTTACCTCCTACGGATAATTGCGAAAGAAGTTTCCGCGGTAGCTCGGGAATGGCGGCAGTAATTATAATTTTATCAAAGGGCGCGTGCATGGGAAGTCCTTCAAAACCGTCACCATAAAAACATTTTATATTCCAATACTCGGGTTCGTTTTTCCACGTGCGCTTGGCGGGTTCTGCGGGTTTCGCTTTTTCGCTTTCAATCAACTGCACTAAATATTCTTTCATTTCCGGTAAAAATTTTGAAGTGCGTTCATGCAAAATTTTGTGCCGCTCAATGGAATATACTTTTGTTTTCAACAGCATAAGCACCAATGCCTGATAACCGCTTCCTGTTCCAATTTCCAAAACTTTTTCACCGGGTTTTATTTCGAGCAGTTCACTTTGTCGCGCAACAGTATGTGGGCGCGAAATAGTTTGTCCTTCGCCAATATCATAAGCACCATCTTCGTAAGCATAGGTTTCGTGAAACACAGTATCCTTTCCAAAAAATAAATGGCGCGGAATTCTTTCAATGGCAGCCAACACATTTTCATCGGTAATGCCTTTTGCTTTTAAAACAGAAACTAATTCTCTGCGCAATCCTTTGTGTCTGTAGGTATCAATAACTTCCATGAACACAAAGCAATGGTTTTCTGAATTGGCGGCAACAGTAATTTTCCCCAAAAATATTTTCGACAGTAAAAATCTATACAGTAAAAAGGTCGAATGATTAAACCTTTTAGTTTTGTGTCCTCTAATAGCACTATGAAAAAACAATTACTACCTCTGCTTTTGCTCGTTCAGTTTGCAGTTGTTGCACAAACGGTTGGCATTATTCAAAACAGCGATACTTCATTTAATGGATATACGCTTTTCGCTCCAATAACAGGCAAGACAACTTACCTGATTGATAACTGCGGAAGAATAGTGAACTCGTGGGCAAGCAATTTTCGCCCCGGCTTGTCAGCGTATTTATTGAGCAATGGAGATTTGCTTCGTGGCGAAGCAATGGGTTCTGCTCATCCTGTTTATGGTTCGGGTGGCGGTGCAGGCGGCAAAATTGAACGGACGGACTGGAACGGAAACCTGCAATGGAATTATTCTTATTGGGATACCGAATATGTGCAGCATCACGACATTGTTCCTTTGCCAAATGGAAATGTTTTGTTGCTGGCATGGGAACGGTTTACGCGGCAACAAATTAAAGCACTTGGTCGCGACACCGCAAAAATTGCTGCAAGTGGTTATGTGTGGAGCGAATACATTGTTGAAGTGCAGCCATCGGGAATAAACGCAGGAACTATTGTTTGGGAATGGCATTTCATTAATCATGTGGTGCAGGATTATGATGTTGCGCAACAGAACTATGGAAATGTTGCTTCTCATCCTGAGCTGCTCGATTTGAATTACACAGGTTTAAACATTACACAGGAATGGATACATGCTAACTCCATAGATTATAATCCTACGCTTGACCAAATTTTAATCAGTTCGCGTTTGCTTGGTGAACTTTATGTGATTGACCACAGCACAACTACTGCTGAAGCTGCTACACATAGCGGTGGAAACAGCGGAAAAGGTGGCGATCTTTTGTATCGCTGGGGAAACCCGGAGGCATATCGTCAAGGGAATACAAACGATAGAATTTTGTATGGACAACATTCTGCCAAATGGATTTTTGATACCGAAAATGCAGGGAAAATAATTGTGTTCAACAACGGACAAGACCGACCTCAAGGTGATTATTCAACGGTTGAAATTTTTGCCCCGCAAATAGATACGAGTGGTAATTACATAAAAAATGTAGCAGGAAAATATTTACCTGACACTTCTTTTTGGGTGTATAAAGCACCTGTGCCTACCAATTTTTTTGACAACCGAATTTCGAGTGGACAGGAATTGCCGAATGGTAATGTTTTAATTTGCTCGGGCACACACGGCAAATTTTTCGAAGTAACCAAGGAGGGAAACATTGTTTGGCAATACATTAATCCTGTAACACAGGCAGGCATTTTATCGCAAGGGCAAACTCCAAGTTTGTTTGCTAACAGCTCTTTCAGAGCCACTCGATATGCTCCAAATTTTTCGGGATTCACGGGTAAAACATTAACACCTGGCTTGCCAGTTGAACTAAATCCAACTTCAAACAATTGTGTTGTTTCCTCAGTGAAAGAAATTTCTACTGACACACATTTTTCTGTTTATCCAAATCCTTCATCGGGTAATGAAGTGGTATTGAAAACCGAAGAAGATTTAATTAGCAGTGAAATTTCGTTGTTTGATTTAAACGGTAAGAAACTAATGGCGCAAAAAATAGAAGGCACAGAAACTATTCTGCGCCTTCAAAATTTTTGTAACGGTATTTATTTCATTCAACTCGAAAAGAATAAAAACCGAAGTGTAAGTAAATTGGTTTTAGCCCGATAAAAATTTAATTCTCCGTCAACGCTTTTTCAACGGCTCTCTTTACTGCAGCATCATTTACCGAAGTGCCCGGAGCAACCGATTGAATAATTTCTCCTTTTCGGCTGATGAGGAATTTTTGAAAATTCCATTTCACATCAGCATCTAAAACTCCGTTCACTGATTTTTTTGTGAGGTAAGTATAGAGAGGAGCAATATCTTTTCCCTTTACCGAAATTTTTGAAAACATAGGAAAGGTAACGGCATACTCACGTGTGCAGAATTGCTTTATCTCTTTATCGCTTCCCGGCTCCTGACCCATGAAGTTATTGGCAGGAAAGCCCAACACCACTAAACCTTTGTCCTTATATTTTTCATAAAGAGCTTCAATGTCTTTGTATTGCGGAGTGTTGCCACACAAACTTGCCACATTCACAATCAGCAAAACTTTTCCTTTGTAAGTATCGAGCGAAACATCTTTGCCTTCAATATCTTTCACCGTAAAATCATAAACGGTTTTAGTAGTTGGAAGTGCCAGAGACAAAATTGCAAGAAGAGATGTGAGGAGTATTTTCATAGCTTTTGTTTTTGTTGTTCAATAGTAACAATGAAGTTGCAGAAAAGTTTGCGCTTTTGCTTTTGTTGTGATTTGGATGAAATCAAAACCACTTCTTCTTTACAAAGAAATAACCCATAATAGAAGAGATAACAATGCACAGACCAAATACAAACACAAATGAATATTGCATGTCTTCACCCGGCAGGCGCACGTTCATACCGTAGAAACTGGCTATGAGCATAGGCACAGTGAGCAAGATGGTTACTGAAGTCAAACGCTTCATTATTTCGTTCAGGTTGTTCGAAATAATAGAAGCAAAGGCATCCATCGTTCCGTTCAGAATGTCTGAATACATTTCGCTCATTGAAAGTGCCTGTTGATTTTCAATAATGATATCATCCAGCAAATCCGATTTTTCCTCTTCGCTTATTTTTAAAAAGTTGGTTCGCTTAATTTTGAGCAACAGCAAATCGTTGAAACGAAGATTCGTTACAAAATAAATTAAGCTCTTTTGAATGTTCAGTAACTTGGTTAAATCATCATTGCTAGAAGATTTATACAATGCCTTTTCATAAGCGTAACGTTCGTTGTTGATGTTCTTCAAAAACGTTTGAAACATCGTAACGTTTCGCTCAAAAATGGCGAGGATAGTTGCCTCCACATCGGCAGGATTAAAATTCTTAGGCGGTGTGTTCAGAAAAAACTCAATAACCTGATTCTTATACGCGCTCACCGTAATCAGGTAATCTGCATTGCGTATAATTCCGATTGGAATAGTAATGTATGACGCTTCAATATCCGAAATGCCATCGTTAGGTAGTGGCGTTTTTAATACAATCAAATCAACTCCGTCTTCGCTTTCATAGCGCGAACGCTCGTCAATATCTAAGGAGTCAGAAATAAAATCAATGTCAATAGAAAGTTGCTCGCTCAGCTTTTGGGTTTCTTCAGTACCAAACGGACCATACAAATGTATCCAGCATCCTTTCTCGGGGCTGTTCAGTTTTTTCAAACCGCCATTTTCTCTTTTGAGATAAACTACCATCGTCCATTTATAAATTGTATTGGTGAATACCTGATGCCTTTTTAAAAGGCGCGCGCAAAAGTAAACGGATAGTTGAGAAGCAAAAACGGTTACGGAATTGTTTTCACTTTCATGCTGAAAGTTTAGAATGATTGTTACTTAATGCACGTTCAACTTATTCAGCTTTCTTCTGTATTGAGCCGCTACTTTCATTTGCTGATCGTAGGTTTTTGAGAAAAGCGAGTAGCCGTTCAATTCAGGATTAGCACAGAAATACAAATACTCATGTTGTTCATAATTCAACACCGCATCAATTGATTTTTTGCGTGGCATACAAACAGGCCCCGGTGGTAAGCCCGCATACTTGTAAGTGTTGTAGGGGCTGTCAAAACTTTTATGATAGCCGGTTACTCTGCGCGCATCAAAATCGTGCAAGGCAAAAACAAGAGTAGGGTCGGCCTGCAATGGCATGTTTATTTTCAAGCGATTGAGATAAACTCCCGCTACTGTTGGTAGTTCTTTATCGCGTATTACTTCCTTTTCTACAATAGAAGCGAGTGTAGTTACTTCAGTAGAAGAAAGATGAAGTGATTCTGCTTTTGCTTTGCGCTCTTCATTCCAAAATTTATTGTAAGCAGTATTTAGTTTGTCGAATAGTTTATCCTGCGAAACATTCCAGTAGCATTCGTAATTATCTACAATGAATCGGGTGAGAATAGTAGCGGTGTCTAAATGAAACGGGTTGCAAAACGAAGTGTCGTTGAGTTTCGAAATAATTTGTGTTGAATCTAATTCGAGTGTTCTGCCTACAAGCGATGCAAATTCTTCTTTGGTGCGAATGTTATAGATAACCAGTGTAACGGGTGTTTGCCAACCTAAGCGCAACATGTTTACTATTTGGCGGTTGTTCATGGCCGCTGTAAAAACATAATAACCGCTCTTTACATTTTCGGGATAGTGTTTGAACTGACTCACTAAATCAAAACTGAATTCGCTTTTTAAAACATCATGCTCTTTTAAAATATGCAACACATCTTCGTAGGTTGAACCTGTGTGAATTTTAATTGAAATGCTTTTGCTGCTGTTGATGTTTGGTTCTATAAAAACATAATACCCACCAATGAGTGCAGCCGCTGCAAGGAGGAGAAGAAAAAACAAAAACTTTTTGAGCATGAACGATTTAATTTTCGGGATGCAAAATATTCAGTCAGACTTATAATTGAAATCCTGCTATCAAATCCCAAATAAGCGGATAACAACCGCGCTCATATTTTTTAAGATCGGTACGTTTAACCCAGCGCACTTCATCGATGTCTTCTTCTGTTTGCGGCACTAATTTGTTTTGCCCGGGCTTTGCTTTCATTTCGTACCAGCTTGTTTCTTTCAGGCTGTTTTTGCCTTTCAGTTTATAAGCATGGTAAGTATGCATGGGTTCAGGATTTATGCTTTCAATTTTCACTCCTGTTTCTTCTTCTACCTCACGCACAGCACCATCCTTTATACTTTCGTTCAATTCAATTTTGCCCTTGGCTAAATCCCATTTTCCTCTTCGGTAAATCATCAGTAGTTCGTTGTTTTCGTTCCACACTATGCCGCCACCTGCTACTACTAACTTTAAACTTTTCATAAGGCGCGTGAGCAGTTGTTCGGGTTGGTTGTGAATAGCAAGTATGTTCACATTGGTAATGCCATCAAACAGCGCTACCGGATTGCTGAAGAACTCGTTGGTTTCTTTTTCATTGGTAAAAACCTTTGCAAAATTTTTGTTCATTTGCGCACAGTCGCTCGTGAGCACAATGCGCGAATCGTTATAGTAAATTTTATAATCCCCCATATTTTTTATGATATACAACAATGTAATTGCCCGTGAAGTTGCAGAATACCTGCTGGAAATAAAAGCCGTAGTGTTAAATGCTAAAGACCCTTTCACTTGGGCAAGCGGATTGAAGAGCCCTATCTACTGCGATAATCGTAAAACACTTTCGTATGCCAAGGTGCGCACTTTTCTTAAATCATCGTTTGCCGATGTAATAGCCGAAGACTTTAAAAACTGTGATGTAATAGCAGGTGTTGCCACTGCGGGAATACCACATGGAGTGTTGGTGGCAGATGTATTGAACAAACCATTTGTGTATGTGCGCGACAAAGCAAAAGGACACGGTTTAGAAAATATGATTGAAGGAAAATTAGAAGCGGGACAAAGAGTTGTAGTGATTGAAGATTTGATTTCTACAGGAGGAAGTTCATTGAAAGCAGTAGGAGCATTACGCGCAGCAGGAGCGGAGGTGCTGGGACTTGGTGCTATTTTTACGTATGGTTTTCAAAAAAGCATTATTGCATTTGAAGAAGCACAGTGCAAATTCTTTACGCTATCCGATTATCCCACACTGCTTGAAATAGCTTTGAAACACGACTACATAAAACCAGAAGACAAAGATACATTACTGCAATGGTATCAGAACCCCGAGAAGTGGGGAGCATAGTTTGCAATTGATGAAGGTTTAAGTTTATCTTAGCGATGGAATTATTTCCTTGATAAAAATCCTTCCTATGAAACGTATCCTGTTTCTTGCAACTATAACAATTGCATGTATCGATTCTAATGCGCAATGCACCACACAGGTTACGCATACTTCAGGAACTACAACCATTGGCTGCACCGATGTAACCGTTACGCAATCGGGAACGGTAGATGTAAACTCGGTTTATTGCGCCTCAACTTTTCCTTATTTCATAGGATACAATTACGGAACTCAAAGCGGCACGGGTAGTTATACGTTTACTTTTTCTCCGCCTATTAGTTCTGCTACTTTAAATGTTAGCGGTCTATCGGAAAGCGGATTGATTTATGAAGAAGTGCACTTGTATGTAAACGGAGCACACTATGCCATTCCTTCTGCCGGTACCTCAAATGGCTGTGATGCTATGGCGGTGCTTACGGCAAATGGAGATATTGGAGCGTGTTCGCAGTGTGGTGTTTCGGGATGGAACGGCACAAACATTACGGGTCCTATTTCTACACTCACCGTAATGGATACTGTTTTTTATGACCAGCCGAACGGAGGGCTATTTTCGCTTTTTATTTGTGGTGCCGGTAGTGTAACTCCAATCAATTTAGGCAACGACACTGCTTACTGCGGAAATTTTAATCAAATGCTTTCTACAGGTGATGCCAGCACAGTTTGGTCAACGGGTGCAACGGCTTCTCAACTCTCAGTTACTAATGCCGGAACTTATTGGGCAACTATTTCAAACGGTTGCGGAACTTCAAGTGATACTATTGTAATAGGGCAAAGCTCGGGAGGAACAATAAATCTTGGAAGCGATACAACTGTTTGTGCACCTAACACCGTTGTTTTAGATGCCACTACTTTAGGAGCCAGCTATCAATGGCAGGATAACTCTACAGCATCTACTTTCACCGTTACTCAAAGCGGAATTTATATGGTAACCGTTTCTGTTTCGGGTTGCATAAGTGCCGATACGATTAACGTAAACACAAATGGTTTACCCTTTGTAAATATTCAAGCTTCGCAAAGTATTTTTTGTGCCAGCGATAGCGCACAAATTTGTTCTCCATGGGGTTTTGTTTCTTATTTGTGGAACACAGGTGAAACCACTGACTGTATTTACGCCACTCATGCAGGAAACTATTATGTAACTGTTTCTGATGCCAACAATTGCACAGCCACATCGAATCACCTTC
Organism: Bacteroidota bacterium; assembly: GCA_947476645.1. Lineage (GTDB taxonomy): Bacteria > Bacteroidota > Bacteroidia > Chitinophagales > LD1 > Bog-950. The sequence continues at coordinate 7,638 of CANJRM010000049.1, read as the reverse complement.
CCATTTTTGTTTATCCGCTTCCACCGGTTTCGGTTTCGGTAAATGGCGATACACTGCGTGCGTTTAATGCGGTGAGTTACCAATGGTATTTGAACAGCAACATCATTAACGGAGCCACCGATTCGGTTTATATAGCTACACAAAGCGGAAACTACACCGTAGAAATTAGTGACACCAATGGCTGTCATGTAACATCGAATGCGGTGAGTGTGGTGGTAAGCGGCTTGCATGAAACAGGAGCAGAGCTCGTTTCGGTTTATCCAAATCCAAACAACGGTGGCATCTGGAATTTACAGGTGGATAATAGCTGGCTCAATAGTAAAATTGAAATTGTAGATGCAACAGGCAGACTTGTATTCAATTCCGAAATCCGAAATCCGCATTCCGAATTATCGCTCGATGTTGCTCGTGGAGTTTATCTGCTTCGCATTTTTAATAAGGAAAAGAATACAACGGTTAAGGTAGTGAAGTGGTAATGATTTATTTCATCATCGCCTCTCTTTGCTCCGCTACTTTTTCGCTGTTGATATACGTATCAAAATCCATTTCCTTATCGAGCATACCCTTAGGGAAAATTTCAATTACACGATTAGCAATGGTTTCCACCAACTCGTGATCACGAGAGGTGAAAAGGATAGTGCCGCGAAAATCGTTCATACCGTTGTTGAGTGCGGTAATAGATTCCAGGTCTAAGTGATTTGTAGGTTCATCAAAAAGTAAAACGTTAGCGCGCATGAGCATCATGCGGCTGAACATGCAGCGCATTTTTTCGCCTCCCGATAAAACATTGCATTGCTTTAATACCTCTTCACCGCTAAACAACATTCTGCCAAGAAAAGAACGAATGTATGTTTCATCTTTTTCTTCAGGTGAGTATTGGCGCAGCCAGTCAATTAAATTTTCATTCACGCCTTCAAAGAACGGTGCGTTATCGTTAGGTATACTTGCTTGTGTAGTAGTAACTCCCCATTGAACACTTCCTTTGTAATCTTTATCTGCCCCCGATAAAATATTATGAAAAGCCGAAAGCGCCACGCTGTTTTTTCCGAGTATGGCAATCTTGTCGCCCTTCTTAACTGTAAAACTTACATTGCTGAAATACACTTCGCCATTCACCGTCTTCGATAAATTCTTTACCTCTAAAATTTCGTTACCTGCTTCGCGTAAAAATTGGTTAAACACAATGCCCGGATACTTACGGCTAGATGGCTTAATGTCTTCCAGATTAATTTTATCCAATGCTTTCTTTCTGCTGGTTGCCTGGCGGCTCTTCGATGCATTAGCCGAGAATCTGCGAATGAAATCCTGCAACTCTTTAATGCGGTCTTCTGCTTTTTTATTCGAATCAGCTTTTTGACGCGCTACCAATTGCGAACTCTGATACCAGAACGTATAGTTACCGCTGTAAATCGTCATCTTGCTAAAATCAATATCTACAATGTTGGTGCAAATAGCATCTAAGAAGTGACGGTCGTGACTCACTACTAAAATTATTCCCTGGTAATCGGCTAAAAAATCTTCGAGCCAGTTGATGGTATGCACATCAAGGTTATTCGTAGGCTCATCTAAAAATAAAATATCGGGATTGCCGAAAAGTGCCTGCGCTAAAAGTATACGCACCTTTTGATTTCCGTCTAAGTCCTTCATTAGTTTCTGATGCAGGTCTTCTTTAATTCCTAAGTGGCTAAGTAATTCTCCTGCAGAACTTTCAGCATTCCATCCATCCATTTCATTGAAAATATTTTCCAACTCACCTGCGCGGTTGCCGTCTTCTTCGGTAAAATCGGCTTTTGCATAGAGCGTTTCCTTTTCCTGCATAATGCCCCAAAGCGTTTTGTGCCCCATGAGCACGGTAGTCATTACCGGTATTTCATCAAACTCAAATTGATTTTGTTTTAAAGAAGCTACACGCATTTCTTTGCCGAAAGCAACAGAACCGGTAGTAGGATCCACCTCGCCTTGTAAAATTTTAAGAAAGGTTGACTTGCCCGCACCATTTGCTCCAATAATGCCATAGCAGTTACCTGTGGTAAACTGAAGGTTTACATCTTCAAACAAAACGCGCTTTCCAAAGCGCAGCGAAAGGTTATTTACGGTAATCATTACGGGATACTTTTTTAAGAGGCGCGAATGTAAAATTTTGAAAGGAAGATAGAGGGAAGATTTTCAAGAATCTCCATATTCAATCAACGCAACCTTTCTCCCTTTGAGGCACTCTATTCATCAGTTAAACGAACAGTAAAATCTGTGGTCTAATTTTTTTGTAGTGAGTGACCCAAGTTTATTCGTTTGTTTAGAATCTAATTTCAATATTTACGCTCTTCTCTTTAACCCTGACAGAACCACACACGAGCATGAAAAGAATTTTACTATCTGTAGTATTAGTCCTTGGATTTTTATTTGGGTTTATTCAAGATGCCAGCGCCACCCACTTAATGGGTGCCGATATTTCCTACGAATGTATTAGTCCGGGTCAATACCGTGTTCATCTAACTCTCTTTCGCGATTGCAATGGTATTGATATAGGCACTACACAAACGGTAAATTATTCATCATCACAATGCGGAGTAAATAGTTCCATCACTGTTACACAGGTGAGCCAAAGTGATATTACTCCTGTGTGTCAGCAAAACGGCAGCACGGCTTGTGGCGGCAGCGGACAATACGGAGTAGAGAAACATGTTTACGAAGGCATCTTAAATCTTCCCGCAGGTTGCGGAACCGATTGGATTTTAGACTGGGCTGTTTGTTGTCGCAACTATGCCATCACCAATCTTGCTGACCCCGGAAATGAAGATATGCATATTCAATCGTGCACGTTAGATAACACGTTATCCCCCTGTAATAATTCCCCCGTTTTTCTCAACGACCCTGTTCCTTTTTTCTGTACAAATCAACCCGTGCATTATAACCACGGGGTAATTGATGTGGATGGTGATTCATTAGTCTTTACATCTGTTTCGCCAATGAATGCGGGTGGCTTAGTGGTGTATGCACCGGGCTTAAGCGCGACTGTTCCGTTTATTTGCACAGGCGGAGGACCGTTTAGTGTAAACGCACAAAACGGTGATATCAATTTTACACCAAGCGTTCAGCAAATTGCCGTTACAGCTATGCGTGTGGATGAATACCGCAACGGTATTCACATTGGTTGTGTAATGCGCGATATGCAGTTTACCATTATCAATTGTAACAACCAGTTACCAACTGCCACAGGAACAAATGGAAGTAATAATTTCACGCTAACCTTGCCTGCATGTTCCGATACATGTTTTACGGTTTTATCAAACGACCCCGATGCAGGTGATGTTGTTACTATGGATTGGAACAGCGGAATTCCAGGCGCTTCTTTTACAATAGCAGGCTCGCCACATCCAACAGGAACTTTTTGCTGGAGCACTTCTTCGGCAGATCTAGGTACGCATTATTTCACAGTGCATGTAGAAGATAATCATTGCCCTATTACAGGAAGTAATACGTACTCGTTTACATTACATGTAATTCCAAGTAACGACCCGCCTGTTAATGCAGGGCCTGATGTAACTTTATGTCCCGGTTTATCTACCACACTCACGGCTACTGTCACAGGTGGTACACCAACCAGTTATCACTGGAGTGACGGAACTAACTCATGGAATACCCAGTCAATTACAGTTAGTCCTTCGGTTACTACTATTTACACCGTGTCGGCTTATTATCCCGATGGTTGTACAAAAACAGATGCCGTAGTTGTAAACAGAACACCGAATCCTAACATCAGTATTTTTCCGGGCAACATAACTTTATGCAATGGCGGTTCGGTGAGTTTGATTGTAGGAACTACTGCTGTAAACCCAACTTACCATTGGACACCAACGGCAGGTCTAAGCTGCACTAACTGCGGAAATCCAACAGCTACTCCTTTAGTTTCTACACAGTATTGCGTTTACATTACCGATGCTTTCAATTGTCCAAGCCCAACTGTTTGTTCGCAAATAAATTTAGCAGCACCACCGCCACCACAAAGTTGTGCGGTTATTTATGCTACTACAACAGGTAACGGTGTTGGAACAAAAGCAAGTCCTGCAAGTTTGCAGGGAGCTATCAATTTAGCGCAGTGTAATAACTCTATCATCAAGCTCGGGGCTGGAACTTACACCTTAAGTAATCCTATTACAAACATTACGAGCTATACAACTATCGAAGGAGGATTTAACCCCGTTACGTGGATAAAAACAAGTGCACCCGGAGCAACAACAATTTACCGCAACAATCTGAACCCAGAAGGTCCTGCAAATGCACCGCGCATTGTTGCTATCTACATGAACTCGCAAAATTATTTCCGTTTTCAGGACATCACTTTTCAAACGCAGGATTGTCCCGCAACCATAGCAGGACAAACTGCTATGAGTAATTATGTTTTTCACATGACCAATTGCAACGATTATAATTTTACCCGTTGTCAAATGCTACCGGGCAAAGGAGGCGATGGAATACCGGGCACACCGGGTGTTGCAGGTGCAGCAGGTTCTCCCGGTTCCGGTGGAAGTGGTGGTTCTGTGGATAATAGCTCTGCCAATGTGCCTGGTGGAAACGGAGGTAATGGCGGTGGTGCTATTCCCGGTTCAGGAAATGCAGGAGGAACAAATAACGGAAACGGAAGCGCAGGTACTTCATCGGGCGATGCACGCTCAGGTGGTGGTGGTGGTGGTGGTGGCGCAGGTGGCGAAGGAAGTACCAACGGAGGAAGTGGTGGCGGTGGTGGTGGCGTAAATGGTGGAGGTGGACCTGGTGGTGGTGGTGGCGGAACATGGAACGACCCTGGTGGAGCAGGAGCCAGTGGAATTGCAATAGCAGGAACACCGGGTACCACGGGTATTTCAACAGGCGGAACTTTTGTTGGTGGATTTTATGTGCCAGGTGGTTTAGGAGGAAACGGAACGAATGGCACAGGTGGCACAGGTGGTTCAGGTGGTGGAGGTGGTGGCGGACAGTCTTGCTTTTTCTGTATTGATGGAACAGGAAACGGAGGAGGAGGTGGTGGTGGTGGTGGACAAGGAGGAACTGCGGGCACAGGCGGTTCAGGTGGAGGAGGTACTATTGGAGTTTACATGTTTAACAATGGAGCAAACGGAATATTTGATGATTGCAATTTCTTTTTAGGCACTGCGGGTTTAGCAGGTGCTGGCGGTTTGGGTGGTGCAGGTGGAACGGGAGGAGCAGGTGGAAATGGTGGTAATACAGGAACTGGCGAAGTAGGTGCTGGTGGTAATGGAGCAAATGGTGGTAATGGTGGTGCAGGTGGCGATGGTGGAACAGGCGGTGTAGGTACTGCGGGATTGATTTATGTTGACGGTGGAATAAATCCTATTGCTGATATTGCGTTTAACCTGGCAGCACAACCTGTTATAAATGCTGATGATGTTAGTTGCACTTACCGAAATGTAAACTTTACTTCTGCTGCTTCAAACAACTGGAATTTTGATTTGGTGGCTTCTCCGCAAACTGCAGTAGGTGCAAGTGTAATTACACAATACACCACCTTTGGAAGAAAGAATATTACCTACGGTGCAAATACTTACACAGGGTTCTTCAACGTACCTATTGATGCCAATAGTTATATCCCCGATATAGCAACAAACGCTACTCAGCTAAGTCCCGATACTTTCTTTTTATGTCAGGGTTCATCGGCAGATTTTAATGGTATAATCCCCGGAGCAGATATTTTTGATTGGAACTTTGGAGGCGCAGTAGTGCCGAATACTTACAATGGTCCTGCGGCTACCACACAAAATTTGACGGGCTTAACTTTTAATACGGCAGGAACTTTCAAAATTACTTTACGCATCAACACATCATGTTGCGGATGGTCGCCTACAGATTCAATTTATATGATTGTAGAGCCGAATCCAACATTGGCAATTACAGGTTTGTTTGCGCTTTGTCCCGGAGATTCTGTGCATCTTCATGCATCGGGTTCGGTATTTTACCAATGGAGCCCGCCTTATGCGTTGGATACTTTGTATGGTCCCGATGTAACGGCTTTCCCCGGTGTAACCACCACTTATTTATTGCGCGGATATAGTTTGCACCACTTCTGTCAGGTAGATACACAGGTTACTATTACAGTGACAAGTCCACCAACACTAACGTTTACTTCTACTCCGGCAAACTGCGGAAATAACGGTTCGGTAACAGTGAATCCAAATCCTGTGGGCACTTATTCTTATTTGTGGAACGATGCACTGAACCAAACCACACAAACGGCAAGTCCTGTTCCACCGGGAAGTTATGCCGTAACGGTAACTGATTTACTTTCTAATTGCAGTGCTACTTCGGGAACTGCTGTGGGCTCAGGTGCGGGTTTACAATCATTTATTGACAGTAGCCAAAACGTTTCGTGCAACGGGGCATGCGATGGTTTAGCAAGAGCAAGAGGAATTCTGGGCTCAGGAACTTTTAGTTATGCCTGGAGCAACGGAGGAAATACGCGATTGATTAGTGGTTTGTGTGCTGGCACTTATACCGTTACTGTTACCGATGTTTCTACTTCATGTTCTGTAACTTCATCGGTTACTATCAGTGAGCCGCCTGTTTTGTTTGCGCAATTCTTAGATACAGTTAACGCAACTTGTGCAGCCACTAACAATGGCTCTGCCTTAGCCAACGCAGGTGGAGGAACAGGTCCTTATCAATATGTTTGGAACGACCCCAACGCGCAGGACTCGGCACATGCAGTAAATCTTTATTCGGGTATTTATACAGTAACCGTCATCGACCAACATGGTTGTACGGTTACGGCTACTGTTCCTGTGCTTGCTCCGCCACCCGTTATTGTAGATACATTGCAAGTAATTGATGTTAGTTGCAATGGTGCAGCAGATGGTGCAATTATCTTGAGTGTATCTGGCGGTGTTTATCCTTATTCGTATGTATGGCAACAAATTCCTGCGGAGACAGACAGCATTACTACCAACATTGCCGGAGGAAATTATACGATTGTAGTGGCCGATGTTTGGCAATGTAAAGACACGATTGTAGTGCCTATTGTTGAACCTGCATTGCTAGTGCCTTCTGTTGCCAATACCGATAGCGTGAAATGTTTTGGCGGCAGCGATGGCTTGGTTGATTTGAGCGCCACAGGCGGAACAAGTCCTTATCAATATTCGCTTGACGGAATTACTTTCCAGGCATCAGCTAGTTACACAGGGCTTGCAGCAAACAATTATACCACTACTGTGCGCGATGCACATCTTTGCACCAACACAGTTCCATTCACCATTTACCAGCCAACGATTCTTGTTGCGGCTTTGCAGGGAACAACCGATGTAAAATGTTTTGGCGGTAATGATGGAACTGCAACTATAACCATCAACGGAGGAACTCCAACTTACACAGGAACACTCGGAGCGCAATCGGTTTCTTCTTCGCCTTATACATTTACAACACTGGCTGCGGGAAATTATACCATTACTGCTACCGATGCCAACGCCTGCACAGCAACGGTGAATGCAGTCATCAATGAACCTACTCAACTTGTTTTGAGTTTAGTAGGCACTACACCTACTACTTGTTTCGGTGGGCATGATGGCGGAATTAATGTTTCAGCAAACGGAGGAACACCTGCTTACTTGTATTCATTGAACGGTGGAACTCCTC
>CANJRM010000048.1 GCA_947476645.1 Bacteroidota bacterium | reverse complement strand
GTAAGCGGTGTTGACGGTGCTACGGGTGCACAAGGCATTCAGGGAATTCAAGGTGTAACTGGAGCACAAGGTATTCAGGGAATCCAAGGAGTAACAGGAGCTCAAGGTATACCAGGTGTTAGCGGTGTTGATGGTGCTACTGGTGCGCAGGGAATCCAAGGCATACAAGGTATTCAAGGAAACACAGGCGCTAACGGAGCAACAGGAGCACAAGGGATACAAGGAGTTAGCGGAGTTGATGGTGCTACTGGTGCACAAGGCATTCAGGGAATTCAAGGTGTAACTGGAGCACAAGGTATTCAAGGTATACAAGGAGTTAGTGGTATTGATGGTGCCACAGGTGCACAGGGAATACAAGGTATTCAAGGAACAACAGGAGCTAATGGTGCAACAGGTGCACAAGGCATTCAGGGTATCCAAGGCGTAACTGGAGCACAAGGAATTCAAGGTATACAAGGCGTAAGCGGTGTTGACGGTGCTACGGGTGCACAAGGTATTCAAGGAACAACAGGCGCACAAGGCGTTCAGGGAATCCAAGGCGTAACTGGGGCACAAGGTGTTCAAGGTATACAAGGCGTTAGCGGAGTTGACGGTGCCACAGGTGCACAGGGAATACAAGGCATTCAAGGAACAACCGGTGCTAATGGGGCTACAGGCGCACAAGGGATTCAAGGTGTAACCGGAGCGCAAGGTATTCAGGGAATTCAAGGAGTTACTGGTGCACAAGGCTTTAGCGGAATAGATGGTGCAACTGGTGCTCAAGGAATTCAAGGAAACACTGGTGCTAACGGAGCAACGGGTGCAGCAGGGACTAACGGAACGAATGGTACCAACGGCACAAACGGAACTACCGGCACGAACGGTGCGACAGGTGCACAAGGTATTCAAGGAGTTACTGGGGCACAGGGAATTCAAGGTGTAACAGGTGCAAACGGAACTAACGGAACCAATGGCACGAATGGAACAAACGGCACGAATGGTGCTACAGGTGCACAAGGAATCCAAGGTGTAACTGGAGCAGCTGGTGCAACAGGTGCCGTAGGAACAAATGGGACAAACGGCACAAATGGAACAAATGGGACGAACGGTACCAATGGTACGAACGGCACTACTGGCCCTACAGGCCCTGATTGGATAATTTCGAACTTTGATTTTAATACCAGCGGCACACTAAATATTGCCACTACTTATCCTCAAAATTTAAACACCACTATAGGGGCATGGTTAACTAAAGGTAATACAGGAATCACTAATCCGGCATCACCTGCTACTTATGGCACTACAACTATTGGGGCTGCTGAAAACTGGATTGGCACAACCGATGCAAGAGATTTCACCATAGGAACAAATCAAATTGAAAGAATGCGTGTGAAGCAAACTTCGGGTTATGTAGGAATTGGAACTGCCGCACCAAGTCTTCCTTTAGAAGTTTCGAGTGGTGCATTGGCTAATGCGATTTATGGACATAGTAATAGCGTGGGTGGTTATGTTGGTTATGAAGTAAATATTTCTTTCGGCACTCCGGTTCAAACTTTAAGCGGTGCAGGTGTTTATGCTACCAATCCTTCAGCAGGTTACACAAGTATTTTTGCGCAATCAACAGGTGCGGCTACGGTAGCTGCTAACTGTAATTATTCGAGCGTGTGGATGGCGAACTACAATTATGTAGATAATGCTTCTACTATTTACAATCCTTCTGCCAGTTACAACCAATTAAATGTTACGGGTACTACATTAGGCGGAACACAAATTGCATTGAGAGGGTGGAACGAAAGAGGAACAACCACTGGCAATCCGGGATACACTGTAGGGGTGCAGGGAATTGCAGATGCACAAAATCAGGATGCCTTTGGAGTTCAAGGTTATGCTTATGGAACTTCTGGTTTGACCACCGGAGGATATTTTCAGGGATTAAGTTATGTAGGAGTTAGCTATGCGTATGCATACGTAGGTGGAAATGTTCTAGGGACCAACCGAAAAATTACAGGTACAGGTTCTGTGGCGGAAATAATACCAACAGAAAATCACGGACGAGTTACTTTAATCTGCCCTGAATCGCCTGAGTATTGGTATACCGATTATGGAACAGCCACCATGGTAAATGGAACTGCCCATGTAGAGCTGGACCCAATTCTTGCCGATGTTATTTTTGTAAACGATAGCAATCCGGTAAGAGTTTTCTGCACTCCCGTAAACATGTTACAGTTTAATGGTGTAACTGTAGTTAACCAAACCGAAAAGAGTTTTGATTTAGTTGAAGTAAATAGCGGCACACACTCCGGCAAATTGTATTACACACTTTCTGCTAAACCACGCACTAACTATGGTGAAGGAAGATTTCCTCAAGCACCGGGACCTGCTTACATAAAATCTGAAAACGAACCCGCAGCAGCAAAAGCTAAAAATAATCCTGCTGACGGTCGCACTATTTTCCATTGGGGTAGCGACAGCGAAGTTTACAAATACGACCCTGAGCAAACTACTCCTGTTGGTGATTTAATTCCTGCTGGTCCTCATGGGGGTAAAGTAAAATTGGGTAATGGTCAATATGGTATTGGCATAAGTGCTACACGACCAAAAGCAAATCATTGATTTGAGTAAACAAAAATAAAAACAGCCTCAATTTTTGCGACTGTCTTTATTTTTGTAACTCTAGTCTCTTAAGAGTAATTGCTCGTTCGGTTTCTAATGCTAAACAGAAAAACAAAATCGAAGTTAGGCAGATAGGAAGTGCCTTTACTCTCCTGTATTTAATTGCTCTTTAAACTCCAGCTTCTGCTCTACCACAAAAAACAGCAAAAGCAAAACCGAAGCCACCGCAAACGAAACCGAAGCGGCTAAACCCGCACCGCTCATTACATATTTAGGAATCAGTAAAAAACTTAGCGTAACAAGCGTAACCGTTCCTGCAAAACTCGAAACCAGCATAGGCAAATACCTGCCTATACCCGTGTAAAAACTGCTGATAACAATAAAGATATTGTAAATGAAAATTCCGGGGAACAGAAAACGGATACTGTGTTTCACATCTCTGAACCCTTCACCAAAAACAAAAGTATAAGCCGAGGCAGGAACAAAATAAATAACCAGCAGCAGTGCTCCGCAACTGAGTAAACTCAGTTTAAGCAAACGAACCGTGCGCTGCAATTCCTGTTTTACTTCATTACTGTTTGAGGTAGAAACATAATGCAACGTTGAAATACTGCGCGGTATAATCCACACCGCTTCCAAAATCGAAATACCTATAGAATAGATACCGAGATATTGAGGCCCCTGCTGCAAACCGAGTTGAAAAAAATAATACCGCAGATTAAAGAGCTGAAGAATTTCGGCAAGCTGATACAGAAAACCATAACGGAAAGATTCTTTCAGTTCCTCAACAGAAAAATGCTTTACAAAATCTTTAAAACTCACCAAATGCCAAATCATAAAAAAGCTGATACCCGCAGTAATAACATAAGCCGCCAATGACGACCAGATATAGGCATACACATCGTGTATGTTGAGGAAATAAAAACAACAAAGCACACCTGTCAATTGAATGAGCACCGCTAAAACAGAAACAATGTTCGCGGTATTAATTCTCTTTTTAGCAAGCAGAATAGTTTGATGGATATAAATAAGCGAAGACAGAAAACTAAGAACCGTTATAGCAGGAATATGCGAGGCATGAATCAACAAAGTGCTTTTCAAAAAAACAAAACCAACCAGCGAAACCAACAAACTCCAGCAATAAGCAGGCACTACCAACAACTCAACTTTATTTCTCGGAATCAAATACACCAATGCCTGCCCGCCCAAAATATTACTGAAGAAAATAAAGAAGTAAAGAATAGTAATCAGCAGCGTAACATCGCCCTTCACCGCAGGCCCTGCATGACGGGCAATTAACAGCGCAATCAAAAAATTAAGTGCCGTACTTGTCCCGCGAATAATAACCGTGCTTACGATTTCTTTTTGCACTCAAAAAATATTTCGCGCAAAATAAGAAGTCTCGTTCAAAAATAATTTCTGATTTTGGCTCAATGAACCTGTTTATTCATGCGGTGCTTTACACTTTTTATCTGTTGCTTTTTCTATGGTTCATTTTCAAATGGAAATTCTTTGAAACAGAAACCATAAGCAGAAAACATTTTGCTTTTTTCTTTCTGCTGAAAGTTGCAGCGGGCATTTGCCTCACGCTCATTTACACCTTTTACTACACCGACCCTACCAAAGCCGATATCTATCGCTACTTCAACGACAGCAAAATTATTTCGCAGGTTTTATTTCAAAACGCGCGTTGCTGGTTAAAAATTATGAGCGGCTTTGGCGCTTATGATAAAGATGCATTCAGCTACTTAGTCCACACACAATACTTCAGTCACACATCTGCTGATGCAGCTACCGACAATACTTTCATTATTCGATTGAACGTTTTACTCAACTATCTTTCGTTGAGCAATATTTTCATCAACACACTCTTCTTCAACTTTTTTTGTTTCATCGGTTTAACGGGTTTGTTCAAATCACTTCTCAAATATTTCCGAACAACTCCTCACCTGCTTTGCATTCCCATATATCTTCTTCCTTCAGTTGTTTTCTGGAGTTCAGGTTTATTAAAAGAATCGCTCCTCTTCACTTGCTTGGGCTTAGGAATTTACCTGCTGACCAGTTTCAACAAAATTTTACCGCGTATTGTCTCACTCGCTTTCATTTTGCTCCTCTTATTTATTAAACCCGTAGTGTTCCTCTGCCTTATCACTGCCGGTGGAATTTATTTAACTCTTCAATTATTTCTGATTGAGGAAACTTCGTTTTCAAAACGAAGAACAGGAGCAGTAGTCATTTGCTTTTGGCTGATAGCTGTTTATGTGCTCGCTTTCAAATCCTCTTCGCTTTGCGAAAAAATAATTGACAAGCGAAACGAATTTACTTCATTGGCTTTGCAGGAAAATACAGGCAGTTTAATTGATACACAAATTCTTTCTTCTAATTGTAGCAGTTTAATTTCGGTTCTGCCTTCTGCATTTGTCAATAGCATTCTTCGCCCTTTCATTTGGGAAAAGAACAATGCCTTTAAATTTCTGTTTGCTTTTGAAGACTTTGCTTTCCTCGTTCTTCTCTTGTATCTGTTGATTCGTTATTTCAAACTTCCTGAAAAAGAAAAGTTGTTGCCCGCTGTTTTCTTCCTCACCTTTTCGTTACTCAATTATTTAATCATTGGCTTAACTGTTCCTGTTACAGGAGCCATCGTTCATTACCGCGTTATTGCTTCTCCTTTTCTATTACTCGGTTTACTTTGGTTCATTAGTTTAGAAAAAAAGATATCTGACAAATAATTCAGCCTCGCTGTCATTTTTTTAGGAAAATGCTGCCCAAGGAGTCCATTTATCTGCTTCACCCCTTTCATTTTCCACTTTTTTAGGAAATTTTGTTTATAAAATCATGAGGTTGGGTGTAGTCGTTTAAGCTATAAAGTTACTTTTGCGCCCGCTAACCAAAACCAAAAACTATATGTCAACAGCCCGTAAAAATGCCGTGCAAACGGTAGTAAACCGCGAAGTAGTTCCGCCACGCATAGCAGGAACGAAGGTTTCCGATTATTATGCCTCTAATGTATTTAACGACAGCGCTATGCGCGAGTTCCTTTCAGAAGATGCTTACAAAGCAGTGAAAGGTGCTATTAAAGCAGGAACTAAAATCAGCCGCGAAATAGCTGATGCTGTTGCAGCGGGAATGAAAAGTTGGGCAATGGGAAAAGGTGCTACTTCTTACACACACTGGTTTCAACCGCTCACAGGTTTAACTGCTGAAAAGCATGACATGTTCTTTATGCCGAAGGGCGATGGAGCAGTTGAAGTTTTCAGTGGCGATGCATTGGTTCAACAAGAGCCCGATGCTTCTTCTTTTCCGAGTGGAGGTATTCGTGCAACTTTTGAAGCGCGTGGTTACACAGCCTGGGACCCGGGTTCTCCGGCTTTCATTATGGAAATTGGCGATGGAAAAACTCTTTGCATTCCTACTATTTTTATTTCATACACTGGTGAATCGTTAGATTATAAAGCACCGCTTTTAAAATCATCACACTTCTTAGAGCAAGCAGCTTTGCCTGTCGTAAACATGTTTGATAAAGAAGCAACACGCGTTGTCGCTACGCTTGGTTGGGAGCAGGAATATTTTTTGATTGATGAAGCGTTATTCTATCAGCGTCAGGATTTGATGTTTGCAGGCAGAACAGTGGTTGGCGCTGCTCCGCAAAAAGGCCAACAATTCGAAGATCATTATTTCGGTTCTATTCCTGAGCGCGTTTACGCTTACATGTTAGATTTTGAAACAGAGTGTCATAAACTCGGCATCCCTGTCCGTACTCGTCACAATGAAGTGGCTCCTGCACAGTTTGAATGCGCGCCTATGTTTGAAGAAGTGAACGTAGCGGTTGACCACAACTCTTTATTAATGGATTTGATGGAGCGTATTGCGCGCAGACATAAACTGCGTGTTCTTCTTCACGAAAAACCATTTGCGGGAATCAATGGAAGCGGCAAGCACAATAACTGGAGTATGAGTACCGATACCGGAACGAATCTTCTTTCTCCCGGAAAAACTCCGAAAAATAATTTGCTGTTCCTTACATTTTTTGTGAACGTAATTAAAGCGGTAAACGAATACAGCGATTTGCTTCGCGCTTCTATTGCTTCTGCAAACAACGACCACCGCCTTGGTGCTAACGAAGCTCCACCTGCTATCATTTCTGTTTTCACAGGTTCTTATATGAGCGATGTGTTGAACGAAATTGAGAAGCGTGTATCGAAAGGAAAATATGATGAGCAGTCAAACGCAAATCTGAAGCTAGACATCCACAACAAAATTCCTGATGTGATGTTGGATAATACCGACCGCAACAGAACTTCTCCGTTTGCCTTCACTGGAAATAAATTTGAATTCCGCGCGGTAGGTTCTTCTGCAAACTGCGCTTTGCCAATGACCATTATGAATGCCATAGTTGGTAAGCAACTTTTAGATTTCAAAGCAGAAGTTGACAAACTGGTAAAAGGTGGTGAAGTAAAAGAAGGAGCAATCATGCGTGTGCTTCGTCAATACATTACTGATAGCAAACGCGTTTTGTTTGAAGGTGATGGTTATAGCGATGCATGGGAAAAAGAAGCGAAGAAACGCGGGCTGAACAATGTAAAAACAACTCCTTACGCTTTAGATTTCTATAATTCTAAGAAAGCAAAAGAAGTTTTGGTAAGCACCGGAATTTATACCGACAGAGAATTAGAAGCGCGTGTTGAAATTCTTCATCACAGTTACACGCTGAAGATTGATGCTGAAGCAAGAATTCTTGCTGACATAGCTACGAATCAAATTATGCCTGCTGCCTTGACTTACATGAACAATCTATTACTGAACATCAAAGGATTGAAAGAAGCCGGTGTTGCAGCTTCTTCGTCAAAAGCGCAGAAAGAAATTGTAACCGAAATTGCATTGCGCGTAAACGCAATTAAAACTGCCGTAGATAAAATGAGTGTGGCTACCGATAAAGCGCACCACGCAAAATCTACAAGCGATGCATCGAAAGCATACTGCGATAAAGTAATACCGTTGTTTGCTGAAATCAGAAGCAACGTTGATGCTCTTGAATCAATTATTGACGATAACATTTGGCCAATGCCGAAGTATCGTGAGATGTTGTTTATCAGATAAGATGTAGATGACAGAAAATAAAAACAGCTAAGCAAATGCTTAGCTGTTTTTATTTTCAAAAGGTTTGAGGTTTATTCTCCGGCTGAAGGATTAGGAGCATCGCCCGGCTCAGCAGATTGAGCCGTTGACTCTTCCTTAGCAGTTTCTTCTTTCACTTCCTTTTTCTTGCCCTTTCCCGTTTGTTTTAAAAGATGTTCAAGTGTAGCACGTATGTCTTTTAGCTTTTCTTCCTTAGAAGACATGGTTTCATTCAACATATTCTGCTTCACTTTTATCAATTGCATTTCGAGTGAAGAAATTTTATTGCTCGTTAGCTTTTGATTCATGTACTCTAAATCCTTTTTATCGCGATTGAGCGATGATTCCATTTTGTCAATTACTTCGTTCAATCCTTTTATGCGGTTAGCATTAAGGTCGTTGAAGAAAAGATTGCGTTGCTCATTGATATACTGAAAAAGGGAATCCAGATTTTTGCGAACCAAAGCATCATCCGATTTTGAGTAACGGTTCTTTCTGCTTTCGTTTTGAATTGTCTTATGCTCTTCCTGTAACGCTTTAAAATTTGCTTTTTCATTTACACGACCACGAAGTGCTTCCAATTTTGCAATTACTTCATCGCGCAGTTTTGCTGAACTCGCTTCAAATTCTGCATTCTCCGTTTTGCGGAAAGTTTTAAGTTTCTCAAAAACAGAATTGACATCATCTTTTATTTTGTCTAAACTCTCTTGAGAAATATCGCGCTCTTTGCGATGTTCGAGCACACGCTCCCAAAAAGATTTTGCGTCATCAAAAAGCTGGCGGTCGTAATGGGTAAGCTCCGCTGCTTTCTTTTTCAACTCTTCTAACTCGAGTAAATAACTCTCCCACAATTTTGCAGTAAGCAAAGTATAAGCCCATTCGTTTTGCTTGGCACGTATTTTACCCGACTCCTCCGAACGGATATCAGCAGGGAGAATAGATTCTTCGCCTTGTAATTTCGGAGCCACCTCCTTTGTTCCTTTCGGAAATTCGAAGGATTCACCTTCCACCCAGTTTTTTTCGAGCAGTTGAAGCGCATCGCCCTTCAACGATTTTTTAGGAACGATGAAGAGATTAACTTTAAATTCTTCCTCTCTTAATTCATAAGCAAGAAGAACTTCTTTGTCGTCAGCAGTTACGCCTGTAGCAGTAAATCGCGATAGCATGTGTAGTAGTTTAAAATCAGTTGTGTGTAAAAGGTTGTCAAAGATAATTCTTCACAGGTAAAATTGTAATCTAAATGAAAGAGAAAAAATAAGAACGATTGAAAAATGAAAAACTAAAATTGCATGCATGAAGTTTGACAAGACCTTTATTGAAAAAATAAAGCAGGAATTACAGAAGCCATTACCCGGTGAAGAAGCGCAGTATCGTATGGCTCCTTCGTATCGTCCGCGATTAAGCAAAGAAGAAATACTCGCTAATCATCCAAGGTTAAGTGGTGTGATGTTATTGCTCTTCGAAAAAAACAAGGAGTTAAATATTGCTTTTACACAGCGTAAACAATACGAAGGTGTGCACAGCGGGCAGATGAGTTTTCCCGGTGGCAAGAAAGACATTACGGATATTGACTTGCTTGAAACAGCTTTGCGCGAAACCTTTGAAGAGATAGGAATTGAAAGAAATAAGATTGAAGTAATAGGAAGTTTAAGTGAACTCTATATTCCTCCGAGTAATTTTCTGGTTTATCCTTCCATTGGTTTTGCTGAGGGTTTTGAAAAATTTCTACCTCAACAAAATGAAGTAGAAAAAGTAGTGGAGGTACCTGTTTCATTTTTCTTCGATAAGAAAAATGTAAACCTGCGAACTGAAATAAAACTATTTGATGGCAGTGTAGTAAAAGTACCTGCATACATTTTTAATGAACATATTATTTGGGGAGCTACAGCCATTATGCTTAGCGAATTTACTTTTATAGCAGAGCGAATTACTGCTTCTTAAAGTCAAGCGAAAGCGAATTTACACAGTAGCGTTGTCCTGTTTCGGTTGGTCCATCATCAAACAAATGACCGAGGTGACTACCACATTTAGCACACATAATTTCTGTGCGCACCATTCCGAAAGTTGTATCAATATGTGTTTTGATTTTGCCGCCTGCAATTTCTTTATCGAAACTAGGCCAACCGCAATGCGAATCAAATTTCATATCGGAAGTAAACAGTTCATTGCCGCAGGCACCGCATACATACACACCTTTCTCCTTGTTTAAATAATACTTGCCTGTGAATGCGCGCTCTGTTCCTTTTTCTCGGAGCACTTCATATTGCTCAGGTGTAAGAAACTTTTTCCATTCTTCTTCTGTCTTTACAATTGGAGTAGTGTCGTTCGGGTTGCTCATAGTTGTTTGTTTGGTTTGAGTTTTTGTTGTTGCCGGTTTTTGCGCACAAGATGTAAGCATCAATACCGCACTACATAAAACTAAAAATGATTTTTTCATGTTTCGTGTTTCAGGATTTGACGAAGGAGAAATTAATTCCTTACAACAGGATGCAAGATAACTACGAAAAAAAGAGGGCAAAGGATTATTCTTGAATCTTTCCAATGAACTCATCATCGAAATCTTCGAGTTTCATTTGTTTGTACGAATTGCTTCCGTAGTAGTTGAGCACCAATTCAAGGTAAACAGGTTCAATATATCCGTTGCGCACATTTACCACGTTTGCAGACTCATCGAGAATTACTGTGCCCGGATAGCTCATTCTGCCATTGAGCAAAAACGGGGCAAGTTCGTTGACAAAGTAGTTTTCATCTTTAATAAAATTGAACGGCTTGCCTTTAAACGTTACGGTGTTTTTTGTTTCGGCATTGAATTTTACGGGATAAAAGTTACGGTTGATGTAATCTGCTATTTCAGTATTGCGAAAGGCAATTGAATCTTCGACTTTACACCAACGACACCAACCCGCATAAATATTCATGAATATTTTCTTTGGGTTTTTCTTTTGTGCTTCCTGCGCCTGCTCGAGCGTCATCCATTTGATACCCGCATCGGCATAAGTTTTCGGTGTATTGTTTTTTGCATGGATAGTATCAACCGTAGTAGTAGAATTACCTACAGCACTACTGCTTAAACACAAAACCGTTATACAAATTACAAGCGCGTAAACTTTCTTCATCAGGTTAAATTCTGCGACTAAGATGGCAGAACATTAACTGAAATAAAACGCTGATGTGTAGCTGTCAATAAAATGAAACGAGAAATTGCTTTACGGAATGAAGTAAACTTCATACTCGTAAGTCAACACTTTCTTTTCGTTGGCGTTGAGTTTTACTTCCCACTTAATATTTGAGCTTGGGTTAATGTAGTTGTAAGAATTAACCTTAGTAACTTTTCCATCATTGCCTGAAGAGAGTACTGTTCCGCTCAGGGTTTTAGTAATCGTTACTGTTACTTCTTTGTTTTGGAAATTATCTACGTTAACGGTTCCTTTCAAAATAACCTTGCTGTAACTGGTTTTACCAATCTTCTTCGCGTTGTCTTCGCGGTTCTTTTCTTCCTCCGAATTTTTCATGATGATGTCAATAGCTTTTGACAAGCGAATATTGTTGGTAGCCCCAACCGGAGTGTACTTCACTTCATCCTGCGCAATGAACTGGTCTTTTTCGTTTACTACCATTACCGATGCGGTAGTGAGCGGAACAGACGAAGTGTTCTTTACTTCAAGTGAATGGAAAATATCGAACGGCTTATCGTCCTGAGGAACGTAGCGCGTGTTGTAGTAGTTAGTGATGTCGTAAATACTGCCTTCGTATTTGTCTTTGTATTCCACGTTGCCAGCAAATATCGGGAACGAACCTTTGCTCTGATTCGGTAACGAAATTTTCCCGAGCTTGTAGATATACATATCACCCGTTTTTTCTCCTGTGGTGGCAAACTCATTTTCAAAATAAGCATCAGCCGCAGGAACAGCCGATTCTGTCACCGTCATTGCATTTGATTGCATGTAATTACCTTTTGCACGGTAATCATTATTAGCGAATGTGTTTCCATCGGAAGTAATGTAGTCGTAAATCATAGGGTCGAACTTGCTGCTGTAAAGCATTTGAGGCGCACCTACTACCAACTCTACTTCGGCATTGTTGAAGTCCTCGGCATAATTTTCAACTACGGCTTTCATTTCAAGGCGGGCGGTTTTATCATCTTTCAATCGCAGATAGTAAGAAGGAATCCAGTTGATGCCGCCAGTCATATAAATTTCCTGCAACGAAATATTATCTGCAGGCTTTTCGGTTTTAAGCACCATCATTCGCTTTACGCTATCTGCCATATAAAATGTAGAAGGGTCATCTTTGAATGTGGCATCGTAAATTTGTCCCACGTGCATAATCATGGTTTTGCCTGCGTCATCTTTAAACTTCATAATGCCGGTGTATAAATCGTAATCGAGCACGGTGCCGGAAACAGATTTATCAATACCCGTTGTAGGCGTGTAATGCAGGGTAACCTGTTTGTTCATGTTGCCTGCCAGGTATGACCAAACCGAATTGCAGCGCGCTTTCTTTTTGAGCGTATCGGTTTTGAAGACAATATTTTTTACCGAGTTATCTTTTGATGCACCAATAAAAAAAGTGCCGAACAAAGTTTGTTGCGGAATAGGAAGCGAAACGTTGCCGTCTTTAAGCGAAGCAGTTCCTTCTTTTACCAGCATAGCAGTGGCGTTTTTAAATACAGTTACTTTTTTTGTAGGTAGAGTTGTTTGGGCGTTCAGCAAGAGGGTTGTTGATGCGACAAACAAAAGCAGAAAATATTTTTTCATGTTTCTAAATTTAAATCAAAGATGAATGTTTGAGGGAAATTCCATAAACACACCTTTCAACCGAACATTGCTTTAATAGCCTATAACATTTTGCCGATGGAAAGTTTTATTACGTTTATCAAATGACAGAAAGAATTACAGGCGTTATGGGTGCTATGCACGAGGAGATAAACGGAGTGGTGGAACTGCTGAGTGATGTGAAAGAATATACCCGAGGTATGCGCACTTATTACAGTGGCACACTCAACGGCATTAAAACCGTGGTGGTATTTTCGCGTTGGGGAAAGGTGGCTGCGGCAACTACTGTTTCAAATCTTATTCTTGAATTCAACATTACCGAGTTGATATTTACAGGTGTGGCAGGTGCGGTGAATGAAGATTTGAATATAGGTGACATAGTGATTGCAAAGCGTTTGATACAGCACGATATGAATGCGGAACCTTTAATACCGCGTTTTGAAATTCCACTGCTCGGCAAAACTTATTTTGAATGCGGTCATGAACAATTAATCACAGCAACCAAAGCCGTGAACGCTTTGCTTGAAACCAAACAACTGCATGAGGTTATCAGTGATGAAGAACTTAAAGGATTCAATATTACTTCACCAAAATTAGTGGCGGGTGATATTGCGAGTGGCGATAAATTCTTTTCGAATACTGCTGATAAACATGCCTTACTCGAAAAACTTCCTTCGGTGTTGTGTGTAGAAATGGAAGGCGCGGCAGTGGCGCAGGTTTGTTATGAATATGGTTTACCGTTTACCATTATCCGCACTATATCTGATGCTGCCGATGAGCAATCGCACATTGACTTTCCTATGTTCATCAAAAAAATATCGAGCCGCTATTCGGTGGAGGTGGTGAGGAATATTTATGCGCAGTTACAGAACTAAAATTAAAAGCCCGGGTCGAGCGACCCGGACTTTATTGACACACTAACTAAAGGAGAGAATTTATATACGAAACCAATTGACGTATTATCTTTTGCGAAGGCAAAGGAACAGAGAAGGATGGTTTCGAGGTATAGGTATTCTTGTGAAATTCTTGTAGTAGTGTTACTACAAAGTAAACTATGCCTGAAAATTGTTTTCATCCTTGTTAATATCTGAACCCATTAATGTGGGCAGATGCAAACGAGCTTCCACTTCTTACTAGTTTACTTGTAGCTTTCTCTTTTTATACTTTCTATTGCAGTCCTTCATGAGTAAGTCCATTCTACAATATATTCTCGGCAAACTTGAACAGCGCAAACAGGAAAATAATTTCCGTGCGTTGAGAGTAACCAAAGGACTGGTTGATTTTTATTCAAACGATTACCTCGGCTTTGCGCGTGATGAGCAACTGAAAGCGCGTGTTGCTGAAGAAATAAAAATACATCACGAAGCTTTTCTCGGCAGCACAGGTTCAAGATTGCTTTCGGGTAATAGCGAATATGCAGAGCAACTCGAAAAGTTTATTGCCGACTATCATGGTGCGGAAGCCGCGCTCATTTTCAATTCGGGTTTCGATGCCAATTACGGTTTGCTCTCTTCGCTTCCTTACCGTGGCGACACTATTATATATGACGAGTTGGTTCATGCTTCCATTCACGATGGCATACGAAACAGCAAAGCAAACGCAGTATCGTTTGCGCATAATAATGTGGCAGACTTAGAACAGAAATTAAAAACCGCAACGGGGTTAAAGTATGTAGTAGTGGAATCTGTTTATTCTATGGATGGCGATTTTGCACCGCTCCATGAAATTGCCGCGCTCTGTAAACATTATGAAGCAGGTTTGATTGCAGATGAAGCACACGCTACAGGAGTAATAGGCGATAACGGCAAAGGGCGGGTGAACAACGAAATGCAAACACTGGCGCGCGTTCACACCTTTAGCAAAGCATTAGGTGCGCATGGCGCAGTGGTGCTTTGTTCAAAAGAGTTGAAAGAGTTTTTAATCAATTACTGCCGTCCGTTTATTTTTTCAACGGCACTTCCGTTTTATTCATTGGCTGCCATTAAGTGTTCCTATGAATTTTTGAGTGAATCAAAAGAGCGCAGAGAAAAACTATTTGCATTGAATACACTTTTCAAAAAGCAAATTCTACCGAAGGAGAACTTCCAACTCATAGCAAGCGATACACCTGTGCAGAGCATTGTAGTTTCAGGAAACAAGAACGTGAAGGACTTTGCGGCAAAAATTCAAGAGCAGGGTTTTGATGTTCGACCTATACTTTATCCTACCGTGCCGAAAGGAAAAGAACGCATAAGAATTTGCCTGCATAGTTTTAATACCGAGGAAGAAGTGAGTAAACTTGTTGCAATAATCAACTCGTTATGAAACCAAAATTTCCACTACAAATTTTCATTACCGGCATTGGAACAGGTGTAGGCAAAACACTTGCTTCGGCTGTATTGTGCGAAGCACTACAAGCCGATTATTGGAAACCCGTGCAATGCGGCAACCTCGAAAACAGCGATACACTAGTAGTGCAATCACTTGTTTCAAATACTTCTTCAAAATTTCATGCAGAAACTTACAGACTGAAAGAAGCGGCATCACCACACTTTGCTGCAAAGAAAGCAGGTATTGAAATAGCAATACAAAAGTTCAAACTACCCGAAACCGACAATCGCTTAATTATAGAAGGCGCAGGAGGAATTATGGTGCCCATGAATAATGAGTTAGTGATGTTCGACCTGATTGATTATCTGCGACTGCCGACTATTGTAGTTGTTAGAAATTATCTCGGCAGCATTAATCATGCCTTACTTACACTTGAATTTTTAGAAGGACAAGGAATAGAAATACCGGGCATAATCATAAGCGGAGAAAACTACAACGACAATGAAGAAATAGTTCAGCACTTTACAGCGTTGCCCATCATCGGCAGAATTGACGAAGCAAAAACCATTGACAAAGAGTTTGTTTCTGCACAAGCAAAGCAGCTTAAACTTTCATTAGCGTTACAATTTCAACTCTGATGGATTCCAATCTTCAATCTTCAATTGTAAATATTCAATCTGCTGTTTGGCATCCTTACACACAAATGCAAGGCGCAGATATTATTCCCATCACACGCGGTGAAGGAACTTATTTGTATGACGACAAAGGCAATCAATACATTGATGCTGTTGCCAGTTGGTGGACGAATATTCACGGACATGCACATCCTCATATTGCAAATGCCATTGCAGCGCAGGCGAAGAAATTAGAGCAGGTAATCTTTGCGGGCTTCACACATGAACCCGCAGAAATACTTGCGCAGAAGTTATTGCAACGCATTCCTCATCATCAAAAAATATTTTATTCCGATAACGGTTCTACTGCAGTTGAGGTTGCAATTAAAATGGCATTGCAGTATTGGAGTAACAAAGGCGAAGCGCGCAAAAAGATAATCTGCTTTCGCGATGCCTATCATGGCGATACTTTCGGAAGCATGAGTGTGAGTGAGCGAGGTGTATTTACAAAACCGTTTCAGCAATTGTTGTTTGATGTGGAGTTCATTGAATGTGAGAATATGAAAATGAGCGAATTTAAGAATGCTGACGTTGCTGCGTTCATTTTCGAGCCTCTTGTCTTAGGAAGTGCCGGAATGAAAATGTATTCAGCAGAGTTACTCGATGGGTTACTTGCTGCTTGCAAGAAGAACAATATCATCACCATTGCCGATGAAGTAATGACAGGTTTTGGTCGCACAGGAAAATTTCTTGCTACTGATTACTGCACAAACAAACCCGACATTATTTGTCTCTCGAAAGGAATCACAGGTGGCTTCCTTCCTTTTGCTGCTACCACCTGCACGCAAAATATTTACGATGCTTTTCTTTCCACCGAAAAACAGAAAATGTTTTTGCACGGTCACAGTTACACTGCCAATCCTTTAGGATGTGCTGCCGCCATTGCTTCGCTTGAAGTATTTGAAACAGAAAACACGTTTGAAAAAATTGCGCGTATAGAAAAACAACACGCTGCATTTGCCGAAACATTGAAGAACAATAAGCGCGTAAAAGAAGTTCGAATGCGCGGAACAATCTTGGCTATTGAAATACAAACAGATGAAGCAAGTGGTTATCTCAACAACATCCGCGACCGCGCTTATCAGTTTTTTATTGAACGAAAAATAATTCTTCGCCCTTTGGGGAATGTGATTTATATACTGCCGCCTTATTGTATTTCAAATGATGATTTGAAAAAAGTGTATGAAGCTATAAGTGATTTTCTTTTAGAACTCAATTGAAGAACCTTGTCATGCTGAGCTTGTCGAAGCATCCCTTCGACAAGCTCAGCATGACATCTGATTTCTATCTTCAAAACAGCAGAAGCCAACTAAACTCAAATTTTTAAATTCGTTCTCATTCTAAACAAAAACATCATCATGAAAAAAGTTTTACTCGCCTTTGCTGTGCTTTGCCTTTTACCTTTTAGTAAAATCAATGCACAAACATTTTTTATTGACAGTTTCACTAATCAATCATTACCAGGTTGGACAATCGTTAATGATTATGCAGGAACCAGCGCAGTGGTTTGGGAATGGAGCACAGACCCCAATAGTGCGGGTGGAGCCGGTGGCACTTTCAATGGTGCAGGAGCCGCTAACGGACACATTCGTGTAGATAGCGATAACTTCGGTGTAGACGGAACTCCTGAATCTACTACAATCACTTCGAGCCGTATCAGTTGTTTAGGTAAGGCGGGTGTGTTACTCAACTTCACTCAGTTCTACGCTAAATATCTTGCTGACGTTGGTCGCGTTTATGTGAGTAATGATTCGGTTAACTGGGTTTTAGTGCATACTTCATCTGACGGGCTCAATACAAACGAAACCACTTCTAATCCTGATTTTGTAACTGAAAACATTTCTGTACTTGCAGCTAACCGCGATTCAGTTTATATCCGCTTTAGCTGGGAAGGTTCTTACGATTACTATTGGTTTGTAGATGATGTTAGTTTATCAGTTCCGCCTTCAACAGATGTAGAGGCAAATGAAGTGCAAAATCTTTTGAGCAACGGCTGTTTACTTGGCAATGCCGAACCGATTAAAATTGTTTTCACCGGAAAAGGATTAAACACAGTTGACTCCGTAATGGCTTACTACTCGGTAAACGGTGCTGCACCTGTAGGCGAAAAAGTAATTCTTCCAGCACCTCTTTCTTATGGCGACTCATATACATATACATTCACAGCAACAGCCGACTTTTCTGCGGCTAATACTTATGTTATTAATGCATGGGTTGATTTGCTCAACGATAATTTACACCAAAACGATACAGCTTTCAACTTTGCTATATCTGCAGCTACTTCTGCTATTCCATATACCATGGGTTTTGAAGTGCCAAACATTGGTAACGAAATAGGCGGCTTTACCTGGACCAATGAAGATGTAAATGCCGATGATGTCAGCTGGTATCTTTCTACTGCTTCGGCTCATGCAGGTTCAGTTAATTACCGTTACTTATACAATGGCGATGGTGCTACTCCGGGCGATGATTGGTTGTATAGCCCATGCATTTCGCTGAGTTCAGCTAAGGCATACAAACTTTCGTTTTGGTCAGAGGTAGGTGAAGATGGCAATGGTTTATATCCTGAAAAGTTAGAAGTGAAAATGGGAACCACAAATAATGTGGGTGGCATGACTGAAAACATAAATGACTTCGGAACACTTGCAAGTTCTACCTACGAACAACAAACCGTTGCGTTTAAACCCAACACTACTTCTTCTTACTATCTCGGTTTCCATTGCTACAGCGATGCCGATGAGTGGTTTCTTGACATTGATGATGTAAACATTACCGAATTGCTTAAACCTACGGCTGCATTTACAGCTACACCTAGCGGTTCATCGGTAAATGTTACCGATGCTTCTACCGATATGATTACTACCTGGGATTGGAACTGGGGTGACGGCACTACTTCGCAAGGACAAATTGCAGGACCGCATACGTATACCGGCACAGGAACAAGAACCATTTGTTTGATTGTAACCAATCTGGCAGGTGCCGATACCGTTTGCCACGATATAACTATTACAGGATTGGAGCAGGTGGATATGTCGAACAACATCAGCGTTTATCCAAACCCAACCAACAAAATTCTGAACGTAAAAATAGATGACGTATTGAAAGGCGAAGCAAAAATTGAAATTACAAACGTGTTGGGCGAAACTATGCTTAGCCGCACTACACAGGCAACTTCTATTGAAAGATTCGACATGAGTAAACTTGCTCAAGGTGTTTACTATGTGCGCATAACTTCCGATGGAATGAAAGCCGTTCGCAAATTCGTTTACACAAAATAACTGAGCTCTGCTTTTAAACAAATGGCTGATGAGGTAAAACCTCATCAGCCATTTTTGTTTTCAGCATGCCTGAAATGCTTCTACCAGAAAAAACTTGTAACAATCTGCCCCTTGTGTAGAACTATATTGAACGGTTTCCGTTAACTGCTGTTGAAGGACTATGTCTAAAAACATTGTAAACCGAAAATCTACCTCATGAAGAAGCGAATCATTCTTGCCTTGCTCATCAATTTATCTATTGGTGCCTCTACTGTATGGGCGCAAAACACAGGTGTTGGAGAGCCAACTCCCGGCAGCAAACTTTCAGTAAAAGGGAATACGATAGTGGGTTCACACTATTCAACATTGCAGGCACCTGCTAACGGTATGCTGGTTGAAGGGCAGGTAGGTATTGGAACTACTACTCCGCATCCTTCGGCTGTGCTTGACCTTTCTTCTTCTACACAAGGCTTATTGATTCCGCGCATGACTTCTGCGCAACGCACCGATATTGTTTCGCCCGCCAGCGGCTTACTTGTTTTTGATACTGATTTAAATTCATTGGCTTATGCGGCTGATACCGGCTGGGTAATTACAGGTCGTTGTGTAACCACCGTATCTTCGGGTTCGGCAAACATTAATGGCACTACTAATTACCTTTCTAAATATGCTTCTTCAACCAGTTTAGGTAATTCATCTATTGTAGACAATGGTATTGGTGTGGGTATAGGCACAGCAACACCCGCCTATCCTTTGCAGGTAAACAGCGGTGCTACTATGAGTGCCTACATTTACAACAGTAACAAAGACCATGATGCCGTGTGGGCACATAACGGAACTTCGGGAGGAACGGGTTCGGGTTGCGGAGTGGTAGGTATTACTTCACAAAACGGTTCGCTGGCTGCGGGTGTGTGGGGGGAGAACAATAACAGCACCGGAACGGGTGTAGTGGGTTACGGAAATGCAGGAGGTGCAGTATTGATGGCTGGCGGAAGCGGTGGTGCATTTACAGGAACTACCACAGGTTTATTTGCCAAGAGCAATTCGAGTGCCGCTTCGCAGGCCATTTATACCGATAACTTCGGGTCTATTGTACGCGTGAATTACTGGAATGGTTCTACCCAATACAAAATTCAGGGGGCGGGAACAGTTTCTACGGTGGTGAAAGATTTGAATAATCACCCGGTGGTAATGCACGCTACCGAAACGCCTGAAATTTATTTGCAGGATTACGGCTCATCGGCTTTAGTTAACGGCAAGGCACATATTACGCTCGACCCTATATTTGCTAAGAACGCGGCTATTACTTCGGCTCATCCATTGCGCGTGTTTGTGCAACTGGAAGGCGACTGCCACGGAGTTTTTATTTCGGGTAAATGCGCCACAGGGTTCGATGTAACAGAACTCAACAACGGCTCTTCTAACACTCCTTTTCAATACACGGTTGTTTGCAACCGTGCCGATGAAACCTTAGATAACGGACTGGTTTCTAAAAATGCCGATATACGTTTTGAAGCGGCAGGCGGTGTAGAAAAAACTTCTGCGGCTAAACACAAAACAGTAAAGGAATAGAAATTGAACAGAAGATTTTTGAATGATAAACGCGCGGATGATGCATCAATCAATCGCATACTCAACCGATATAACCACTCGTATTTTCTTAAATAAATCGGAAGTGCCGCTCGCATAGTAACCGCCTTCGCCACCACCAGCCAGCGATTCATCGCGGTCGAGTATGGAGAATAAACCCTGACTGGCTTTGCGCATTTTTCCTAAATGAGTCTGACTTTCCTTGGTAAATTCTTCTGCACCACTGCGTGCATTTTTAGTAGCTTCCTGAAGCATGGCGGGTTTAATATCGTTGAGCTTGGTAAAGATAAAACGAAGTCCATTGCCGTAGTCAGCTCCGGTAGAAAGTGCCACTCCTGCGCTAAGCAGTTCGCTGGTCATGCGGCTAACGCGCTGCACGGCATCTACATTAGCCGATCGCACTTCAATGGTTTGCTGAATGATATAACGGTAACGCTCATTGCCGTTTTGCCCGCCATATTCATTGGCCTGTTTATCGGTAACGGCTAAACTCTGCTGGGTAATTTCTTTGGCATTGATTCCGTTTTTAATTAAAAATTCGTTCACTTTTTTAACAGCGGTTTCGAGCGAGGCATTGCCTTCCTGTAAATCGTTTGTGGTAATGCGAATTTTAAACGACCATATCACCAGGTCGGCTTTTACTTCGCGCTCGGCAAAACCTTTTACCGAAATAAAACGGTCATCGGTTCTAAACCGTTCAAACGATTTACCCAGCAAATAAGCGCCAATGGTTAAGCCAAAAAATATGGCCAGTGCGGTTAACGTGGTTCCTCTGTTTTCCATAACGGTGTTTTGATTTTTGAATCTGGTTAGTCAAATATACACCGACTTCTGACACAATTTATTGAACACTCCCGTCAGGAAAAGTAAAAAAAACTCTGTGCAGACCAAAAAGAGTTCTGTCTGAACCAAACAGAACTCTTTCTAAGTCAAACAGAACAGTGTTTGAGTCAAACTGTGTTCTATTTACACCAAATAGAACTCTTTCTGTACCAAACACAACAGTGTTTTGGATAAACAGTATTCTTTCCAGACCAAACAGAACACTATCGCGGGTAAACAGTGTTCTATCTGAACCAAAAAGAACTCTTTCTGAGCCAAACAGAATAGTGTTTTAGGTAAACAGTGTTCTGTTTACTCCAAACAGAACTCTTTCTGGGTAAAACAGAACTCTTTTTAGGTTTCATGAGCAAATCTCCCACGACAACTCCCCTTAGCGAAGCCGGATAGGTAATTTTATTTCCTCATCTTCGTTTAATCTAAAACCAACGCCATGCAAAAATTCATACTCCTTGTTATTTCGGTTATGCTCCTCTCCTCTTGTAACGAAGAAAAAAA
This sequence comes from Bacteroidota bacterium, assembly GCA_947476645.1. GTDB lineage: Bacteria > Bacteroidota > Bacteroidia > Chitinophagales > LD1 > Bog-950. The sequence continues at coordinate 1,220 of CANJRM010000048.1, read as the reverse complement.
AGATGCCGTGGTGAGCCAGTCGCCAAACGGTGAAATCAAAATTTCTATTTCGGGTAAACGCGATGCTTCGGTTTCGCCATGGGTAACCGATATAAAAGCCGAAGGCAAAGGGCTGAAAGGAAACATCAGTTTTGAATTTTATGGCAGCGACCTCAGCGATAAAACCATCAGCTTTGAATGGGAAGGAAACGATAAATGCACACTTACATTTTTACAAAAAGACGATACTAAACGCGTGTTTGAATTTACACCCAACAGTATGGATGGTATGTGGAAGGATGTTTCGGAGAAGTGAGGGGGAATGAGAGAAGAGGAACGAGAGAGGAAATTTATTTTTCTGCTTTTTGTCTTAACTCTACAGCAAACCTAAATTCGGAAAAGAGTTTGATAAACTCTATGCATTCTTTTTTTTCATGAAATACAGCTCTACAACTTGAAGTGTTTTGCAAATGTTCTTTTTCAAAAATGCAATCCTTTTCTTTGCACTCCCATAACACAGTTTCTTCTGTTAAATGTGATTCTGGATTTACGAATTGTTCATAGCGGAATGTCACCAGAAGAACAGGGATAATAAAATCGTCATTTATTGCGAGTTTATATGTTTTCCTATCATAGACGAAAGCGGGGTATCCTTTACAAACCACTCGCCAACAGAAATAATCTCTTGCATCTCTATACGCACTTCTATCTTGAGAAAAACCTGAAAACAAAAACAGCATTAAGCAACTAGCAAGTAGGATTTGTTTCAGTTTCATAAAGGAAAGATAAAAAAGTTAACCTACTTCCTCTTATTCAGCTCATCGCGTATGCGTGCGGCAAGCTCATAGTCTTCATTATCTAAAGCGGCTTTCAAATGAATCTGCAATTCAGCCGGAGTCATTTGTGTGTAGGTGGTGGCGGGAGTAGTTAACTCCGCTATTTCTTTTTCCTCTTCAGGTGTAACCGTTTGTTCCTCGTTAGGGTCGGCTTCTACACCCGCTTCGTTCAGCACTCCTTCTTCTACATAAATAGGGCAATCGAAACGAACCGCCAGTGCGAGTGCATCACTCGTGCGCGAATCAATTTCAAAAAAATCTGCATCGCGCTTGCACACCAGGTTCGAATAAAAAACTCCGTCTATCAATTTCGAAATGTAGATGTATTCAATTTCGATACCGAAGGTATCGCACATGGTTTTCATTAAGTCGTGTGTAAGCGGGCGCGATGGTTTCATATTGTCG
>CANJRM010000047.1 GCA_947476645.1 Bacteroidota bacterium | reverse complement strand
TATTCTTTCGCTGATGATTGTGGTGGCGGCTATTAATATGATTACCGCTTTGCTCATTTTAATTTTAGAGCGCACCAATATGATTGGCATTATGAAAGCGCTTGGTGCCAACAATGTTTCTATACGCAGATTGTTTTTGCTCTACAGCGCGGTAATTATAGCGGTGGGTTTGCTGGCGGGCAATGCTTTTGGTATTGGCTTGTGTTTATTGCAGCAGTATTTTCATTTCATAACCCTGCCGCAGGAATCGTATTACCTTTCGTATGCGCCCGTAGCCATTAACTGGAGCTGGATTTTATTTTTGAACGCAGGCACGGTGCTCACCACTATTGTGCTGCTGATTATTCCTTCTATGCTCGTATCGCGCATTTCGCCTGTGAAGGCTATTAGGTTTGAATAAAAAAAGGCATTCCGCTCATCGGAATGCCTTCAGGAATTGTGTTTCTCTAATTTAGAAATTAGGAATGCAACTTATTACTTCGCTCCACTCGCCAATGCCCGCAGCATTTACATGCGCTATTTTGAAAAAGTAGGTAGTGCCGGGTGTAAGCTCGCTGATAGTAATACTCGATTTGGTGGCTTCACCTGCTAAATCCCAACTTGCCGGTAAACCTGTTGGCGACATTTTAATAACGTTCATTTTCGATTTTGGATTTGCTTTCCACTTAAGCGTTACTGCACTTGATAAAGCCACGATTGTAAGTTTATCGGGCGCAGCTAATTTTACCGGTTTGGTATTAGGGTTGCGCACTTCAAAACCCGATGAAAGAATTTTTTCTACGTCACCGTTAGCTACGTTCTGCACATACGCTTGCATTTGAGTCATAATAGCCATAAAATTATTTAAGGCTATATCGCGCTGTTGCGTTTTTATTTTGCTGCCATCCATAGCTGCCTCTGCGTTTTCGAGTGCATCGGTTTTGTTGGTAAGGTCTGCCAGTGTAGGCTTGGAGTTACATAATTCGGGTTACCGGTCATCATGCTTATTACTCTGCGACCTTTTACAATTTTTTCCGACACGTTAAGATTGTTCATGCCCGCTTTCACTAAAAAGAGAATAAATAATTCTCTTGATGTTTGTTTTTTTGTTTTCATAATTTGTTGTTTTGTAAAAAAAATAGGTGACTTAATCGCCTGCAGGGTGATTGTTGTCCGGGTTTTACTGCGCTCGGTTAATTTTTTTATGCCGCTTGTAAACCGCTAACACCACCATATACTTTACCAATGAAAATTGGTTTCATATTACAAATAAACTTCTGTCGAAAACAAAACATTTTCTTTACAATACATATTATTTCTTTTGAATACCGTTTAAGGTTTATGTTTTAATAAAGAAGTTTTGAAGAATAGTAAAGAAGATTGACCGGATATGAATGCATATTCAAAGAATATGAAAGAAGATTTACTGAATATGCTTTACTATCCGAGCAATATGAAAGAAGATTGCACGAATATGCTTTGCTATTCTGCCAATAACAAAGAAGATTGACAGAATCTTCTTTACTATGCTGTCAATAGCTATGAAGATTGACTGAATATGTTTTACTGTTCGGGCAATAACAATGAAGATTGACTGAATCTTCTTTGTGTTTAAGGAGTTTATTTACACCGTTTCTGCATTTCCTTTTGTGCAACTTTACTTCCAAGCTTAACTTGCGCATCCAAATCTAAACACCCGCCTATAGGGTCACCTATCGCGAACTTGCATACTGCCCTGTAACGATAATAGGTTGAAAACTTAGGATCAAGTTCTATCGCTTTATCAAAATCCAAAATAGCATCCTTATATTTTTTGAAATCTAAATTTAAAAGCCCTCTGTTTAAATACATGTATTCATTAGGTTGTAATGAAATAGCTTTTGAAAAATCCGCATTTGCTTCATCGAACTTTCCTAATGATTTTTCCGCAAATCCTCTAGAAGTATATCCTCTGGCATCATTAGGCAACAACTCTATGAATTTGTTACTGTCTTTAATAGCACTGATATAATCTCCTTTCTTTCTTTTCGAGATACTGCGTTGCAAATAAATTTCAGGGTCAGGTTTGCCATTGCTAACAATATGTTTACTCGAATCTACTTTTACCATAGCACCTTCGACAGTACGCAATTCCATTGTATGCCCTGATGGAATAAATTTTAATAATGCCAGAAAAATATAAATACAATAGGTCACTTTCATCTGTCTACTTCACCCTCGCCACCACAAAAATAGAAGTGCTTAAAAAAGGCGATGTAGTGGTTTCGGTATTAAAAATGGTTTTAAGCAAAAAACGCTTGAGCGCGCCTTCTTTTAATACATCCATAGGGGCAGTGATGTATTTCATTTCTAAAACTTCAAAGCCGTTTTGCTCCAGCAGGTTTTTAATACGCGGTTTGGTATAGATGCGCGCATTGGCAAAATGCTCGTGTATAGCGCGCGGCAGCCAACTAAAAAACGGAACGCGGTTCCAGGGCAGCAAAGGCAAGCGGGCACCATGTGTTTCAAACACCCACCATTTATTAGGCACCGAGATAGCGCAGAGCGCACCGGGTTTTAACCAGCGCGTAAAACGCTGCACGGTTTTATCATCGTTAAAATGTTCAATTACTTCAAAGCAAATGAGGCGGTCAAATTTTTCGGTTAAGTCTTCCTGCTCTATGTTTTTCAACAGCACTTCGCAGTTGGTAATTCCTTTTTCGGCTTTTGCTTTTTTGAATTCGGATGTGTGGTCAAACACATCAACTCCCGTGCAGGTTTTCATTTCATCGCTCATCAATATAAGCGTAGCTCCGTTTCCGCAGCCAATTTCGAGCAGGGTTAAATCTTTATTACAAAAACCCGGAATTGCTTTCGTCAACTCTACCCTTCGCGTAATAATTTTATCGGTGCTGTCGGCAGGTCTGCCGAGGTAATGTTCGCCCTCAAAAAGTGTTTCATCTACTCTTGCCATTGCGCGCAATTATAAACCATGTTTTTTGTTTTGAATCACGTTTGCCAGATTCCATTCAATCTTTTCTTTGAGAACTTCTTTGCGCACGGGGCAATTCTCTATAGTGCATATTTTGCATGAAGTAGGCACACAAGGGTCTTCGTGAATAAAAAACTCTACCTGTGTGGAATGCTGCTGATTAATCACCGCGGCAATTTCTTCAATTTCATTATGCGCCTGTTCAAGTGTAAAATACCAGGGCAAAGTAACGTGACAGTCCACATGCAGTTTGTTGCCGTATTGTATAATGCGAAGATTGTGCACGTCTATCCATTGCGCTTTGCGGTGCTCGCTGAGGTGTTTAATAACAGGCAGAATAATTTGCTCATCGGCTTCATCCATAATGCCCGCAATAGATTTGCGAACGAGTTTTACTCCCGTGTAAATAATAAGGAAACCGAAAAGAATGGCGACTACGTTATCTAAATAATTTAAGCCCGTGAAAATGATAAGCACTAAGCCCGCTAAAATGCCGAACGAAGAATAGGCATCGCTTTTTAAATGTTCGCCTCCTGCTTTTAAAACGAGCGAGTTATTTTTCTCTCCCATTTTTTGCAACGTAAAGCCAATGAAATAATTGATGATTCCCGAACCCACTACAATGCCAATACCAATATCGAGATGTTCAAGCGTGCGCGGATTGAAAAACGCAACGATAGATTTGCCGATGATTAAAACGCCTGCGAGAGCAATTAAAATTCCTTCGAAGCCTGCCGAAATAAATTCCACTTTACCGTGGCCATAAGGATGGTCAAAGTCTTTAGGTTTAGAAGACAGATACAAACTGTAAAGCGCAAACACTCCTGCAACTACATTGATGATAGATTCAAGTGCATCAGTGAGTATGGTATTAGAATGCGTCAACCAATACGCAGCAAACTTTGCAAGCAAAAGCAAAACTCCCAAGCCCACAGCAATAAACTGAATGCGTAAAATCTCTTTGTTGGTTGATTCCTGTTTCACGTTTTAAATTTTACTGCAAATGGGGCAGGTGGTTTCGTTATGTCCGCGCGCAGGGCAATATTCTCTTCCGAAAAAAATAATCTGCAAGTGCAGTTTGTTCCAAAGCGTTTCAGGAAATAATCGTTTGGCATCGCGCTCAGTTTGTTCTACATTTTTTCCGCTGCTTAATTTCCAGCGCTGCATTAAACGGTGAATATGCGTATCAACCGGAAAAGCCGGCACTTCAAAAATCTGCGACATAATAACCGATGCCGTTTTATGTCCCACACCGGGCAGGTATTCTAAGTCTTCATAAGTATTTGGCACTTCGCCTTTGTGTTTCTCCAATAAAATTTCTGAGAGGCGATGAATAGCTTTTGATTTAGCAGGAGCCAAACCGCAGGGGCGAATGATATCTTCAATTTCTTCTACGTCTAATTTCACCATCTTCTTCGGAGTATCGGCTTTTGTAAACAGAGCTGGCGTAGTAAGGTTCACACGCTTATCAGTGCATTGTGCCGAAAGCAAAACCGAAATGAGCATGGTGTAAGCATCTTTGTGGTCGAGCGGAATTTGCGGATGAGGATAGAGGCGTTCGAGGGTCTCCATAATAAAATCAACGCGCTCCTTTTTTGTCATGGGGTGAAAATAAAAAGTCTCCCGCTGCGCGGGAGACTTTTACGTGTCAATTAAAAAACCATTAACGCATTTGCACTAGCTGACGACTGTAAACGGCTCCGTTCACGGTCATCTTTACAATAAAAATCCCATCGAAAGAGCTATAATTCTTATTGGCAAAATTCAGATTGTAGTTGCCTGGTTTCTGATTGCCGTCAAATAAAATCGTAACTAATTTTCCGCTGATGTCATATACTTCTGTTTTCACTTTTGCATCTTCCGTCAAATTGTAACTGATGTTTGCATTATCAATAAACGGATTCGGGAAAACAGAAATGTTGAATTTTTCCTCAGCACCCACTTTAGAAGCCAACATGGTTGTGAGCGTAGTCAGGTTCATACTGTTATCTACTTTCACTAAATCGGTTTCACCACCCGAGCACGGATAGTTGTATGTTTCCATATAGCTTGGCGTAGCACCAACTAATTTCAGATTGTCGCCATCTTTCGAAAAATAAAGTTCACCGCTTTTAAAGCACCATACTTTTCCTTCGGGGCGAATGGCATTCTTCACTTCCTTTTCAGCAAAATGAAGTTTGTTGCCAATTAAAACTCCCTCGAGTTTCATATCGGCATATTCGCCATTGCTGCTGATGATGGTTGAAGTTCCTGTTACAATATCGCCTTCCTGTTTCAGTTCAAACTCGTATTGAAAACTTTCAATGAAAGTTTTTTTGTCGAGCGAATACTGATTTCGCTTGCCGGTCCATTTGCCGCTCACATCTAATTTGGCAACCTGTGCAGCGTTAAGAATAATTTTAGAATCCTGTGCGTTAAGTGCGCCTGTAGCAGTAAGCAGAAGCGCGAGAAGAATAGTTGAAATGCTTTTCATAGAAATTGATTTTTGGTTATGAATTACTTCTAAGATGCCTTTAGAAAGAATTTCCATACGGAAAGTAGAACTATTTTTTTTGTGCAACAAAAAAGAAGCGTTAAAATTTTTGAAGCGAATTACGGGATATGTCATGCTGAGCATGTCGAAGCATCATTCGCCCAATTTCCTTTACAGTGAACATTTGAAATGAAGAAAGAACTTTAAGGCGCATATACCTGTATAAAGTGTAAAACATAACTTGCACACAACTCATGAAAAAAATCGGCTCTGCATTTTTCTTTTTATGTCTGCTTTTTGCAACCAATAATATTGTTGCACAGAAAGCAGTTGCCGATAGCATTCCTTACAAAGTAGGCAAGTATGATATTAAAAAACAGGAAAAAGTTTTTGTAACTGCCGAACGATTAGGAGTTAATCCTGACATTATCATTAAGCTCAACAAACTAAGAAACGTTAATCAGGATTTAGTGGTAGGGCAGCGAATTAAAATTCCTGTTTACCCTAAGGGATACAAATATGAAGTGGAGAAAGTGGTTATTCACAAGGAAGCAGATTTAGACAGCGCTAAAATGGCTTTGCTTTATGCCGATGATGCAGCTGAATTTAACTCACCTATTCCCGGGCAGTTCTTTGACCCCGATGAAGATAAAACGCGATTGCTGATGATTGATGCTTCGCTTGAACTGAACGAAGCGATGATGCAGGGCTTGCAGGCGAGTTTCGATACACTCAATGTGGTTGATGATGCTACCATGGATGAAAAAAATATTGCCGCCATGTTGCGCAAAATGAAACGCTCGCGCGATAAGGTTTTGCTGACTCCATATCTCGAAAACATTCGCGATAGTTTAACGCATGAGATAGTTGTGTTGAAAGAAGAAAAGCATTCCATTGAAACGCGATTGAATCCACCTGCTCCTCCGGTTATAAAAGAAGAAACTGTTGTTTCGGGAGAAGACACCATTGTTTACGCCACAAAAATTTATGCCGACAATCGCCCTGCCGAAAAAACAATTGCAAAAGTTATAGTGAAAGATGATGTGGCAACTAAAACCGCTACAACAAAAGTAGAGTTGAAGAAAAACGAAAAGAAGAATAAGAAATACACTGACCGCGCTAACAAAGAGAAGAAAAACACAGAACACTTTACCCGCGATACCATTATCATTTACGATTTGCCTTCGCATGTAAAACCATTGAAGCCGGCACCTGAACGCAACCCTCATCGTTTCCCTCAAACAACAGCGCACTTAGATAGTACATCGCTTACCGAAGTACTAACCCCAAAGAAAGGACAATGGGATACGGCACGCGCTATCGACCCATTAAAACCAAAAGGTCATTTCTGGGATACGGCTCACGCGGTAAATCCGGTTGATACGAAAAAACAAGTGAAGAAAGATACAGTTGCTTCTATCAAGGTGAAGATACCAAACACGAATGATTCGATTGTGATAAAACCGATTGTAAAACAGAGACCTGTAGTTGAAGCAAAGCAGAAGAAAGACACGGTTGCTGTTGTTCAGAAAGTGGTAGTTAAAGAAAAAGAAAAACCAAAGCAGGTTGAAGTTGTTGCAGTTAAAGATACAATACCTGTTGCTAAAGATACTGTTGCAGTTGCAGTAATGGCGGAAGAAAAAGAGCCGGTTAAAAAAGATACTGCTGTTGCAGTAAAAAATAAACCTGAAGAAAAAGAAATAGCAACTAAAAACAAAGAGAAAGAAGCAGAGAAGAAACAGGAAACAAAAAAAGAAGCTGCGCGATTATCAACTTTAGAAGTAGCTGAATCTATTGACTCGGTAAAAAAGATAAAAGCAGAATTCTTTTTAAAGCGTTCGCAAAAGGCAATGCGTGAAAAGAATTTTCACAATGCCGAGGAGTATCTGAAGAAATCAATTGAACTGTATCCTAAATATTTTGATGCCTGGTTTGCTTTGGCAGAGATGGATGATTTCTTCGGTTCGCAGCAACAGGCAATAAAAGAATATGCCACTTGTGTTTCTATTGATAGTACTAAGCCGCAGTTATATAGCAATCTCGGAAACCTTTACACCAAAATGAAACGCAAGACAGATGCTTACAATGCATTTAACCATGTGCTTGCTTTAGACAAAAACAATATTGCCGCACTAATGTCGCGCGCTTCTATTCTTTACGACTGGCATAAATACACTGAAGCTATTGCCGACTATGACCATGTAGTACAAGTTGACCGCTCTTATCATTTTGCTTACAAAGCTAGAGGACAGGTGTTATTGCTCAACAGAAATTTCAAAGCAGCCATTGATGACTTCACGCGCTTTCTAATTTTTGAAGAAACCGACCCATCGGCTTATTACTATCGCGGGCTTGCCAAGTTAGGTAACAACGAATTGCTCGATGGTTGCTTAGACCTTTCTACTTCTGCCAGCATGGGCTACACCGCTGCTGAAAAAGCGATTAAGAAGAGCTGTCAGTAAGCAGAATACAAATCTGAAACCGAGGTTTAATCCACCCTCACAATCCTCACCGTAGCTATGCTTACGTGAAATTCCATGCTCTGTATTTTCCCATTTACAAAATGGTAAACATTGCGGTGACCATCACTTGTTTTAAACTCAATCGTATTTTCATCTGGGTGCTCCACACTCACAAACTCGGCTTCGGCATCGTAATAAATGCGTTTGGCGTTTCGCATATCACCAAAATAGATAGAGGAAATGGTGTAAACAGGGTTCTCGGTAAAACTCTTCTTACCGCTGTAGTTTTCTACGTTGTATTTAGTGCCGTCCCAAAGTATTTTGCCCCATCGGCTCAGCTTACCCTGCTCTTTTTCGGTATAGCTGCCGCTAAGCAGCTTACCGTTTTTAAAAACCATTTCGTAGTGCGAATAATTATCGCGCACTATCCACAGTATTTTTGCCCTTGAGCCGCTTTCGAAGTTAAACGTCTCGGTGCCATCGGGTTTAATTTCGTGGTTCACCGTCATAGAACCAATTTTATCGCCAAAAAGCAGAATATCAAAATGCTGTGTTTCTACAGCCGAAACAAAACCGGTAACGAGCAAAAAGAAAGAAGCCAGAAGTTGTTTCATAGTTATAAAAAAAACAAAGCCCCGAATTTCTTCAGGGCTTTGTAGCGAGGGGGGAGCTCGAATCCCCGACCTCAGCATTATGAGTGCTGCGCTCTAACCAGCTGAGCTACCTCGCCATAAGGGGCGCAAATATATTTCTTTCAGCAAATTCTCTAAATCAGAAATTGCTTTTTCTCATTTACGCATCGTAGTTCAACACAATACCGTGGCTCTTGGGGTGGCTCTGACAGGTCAACACATAACCTCTCGAAATTTCAGCATCGGTTAAACTTTCGCGGTCGTCCATTTCCACTTTCCCTGAAATAAGTTTAGCGCGGCAGGTGCAACAAGCCGCCACCATGCAGCTATAAGGCGGGTCGTAACCGGCATCCAACGCTGCTTCGAGTATGGTTTCCTTTTCGCTCACTTCAAACTCGCGCTCGTTGCCATCGTAAATAATTTTCACGCGCGTTTTTCCCGTAAACGGCACCTCACTCACACTCGTTCCCACGTCAGCCGCCTTTTTATCCTCTTCGGCTTTAGCCGTAAAGTATTCAATATGCACCCGCTCCTTCGGAATCTGCAAAACAACGAGTGCTTCTTCCACACTCTTCATCATAGGCGTTGGTCCGCAAATAAAAAACTCGGCATGCTGAAAGTTAAGGTTCGTGTTTTCGCGCAAAAGTTTCAACGCCATATCTTTTACAATAAAACCTGTGTAACCACTCCATCCTTCCTCGGGCGCATCTAGTATGTGCACTATTTTCAAACGCTCACCAAACTGCGAAGCCAGCACTTCCAGCTTGTCTTTAAAAATAATACTGGTTGAATTACGGTTGCCGTAAAACAAAGTCACTTTGCTTTTGGTTTCTTTCGACAATACCGATTTAAGAATTGAAATCACGGGCGTAATTCCCGAACCGCCACCAAACAAAATATAGTGCTTCTCGTTCGTTTCACTTATTTCCGAATGAAAATTTCCCATCGGCTCCATCGCCTCAATCTCTACACCCGGTTTAAAATTGTCATTAATAAAATTAGAGCCCTTACCTCCTGCCACGCGCTTCACCGCAATAGTCAGCGGTTCGTTCATATATGGCGAACTGCAAAACGAATAACTGCGATTCACGTTTTCGCCATCAATTACAAGTTTAAGTGTGGTGTATTGTCCGGGGAAGTAATTGAAGTTCTGTTTCAACTCAGCAGGCACTTCAAACGAAACCGAAACCGCATCGGCAATCTCGTTTTTTACTTCGCTCACTTTCAGTTTATGAAATCTCATAGTGTAGTTTAAATAATTGAGGCGCGAATATAAACGAATGAGAGAATTGAGAATCGGGAAAAGATTTTTTTGTGTTTCAGTAATTCATTTATTTTTAGCGAATAAAATAACCCCAACATGAAAAACCTTTTACTCGTTATCTTTTCTTTAGCTGTAACTATTAGCAGTTGCGAAAAAACAGTAGAGAAAGTGGTGAACTGCACCAATCAGATTAAAGACAATGACGAAAAAGAAATTGACTGCGGTGGTTCGTGCGACCCTTGCCCTGATCCTGCTACTATGACCTGTGACATCAACTCTTATTCATTTGTGGGGGTAAGTGACCAAACTTATGCCGGACGTTTAGGACCAAGTCTTAGAGTATATTCTTACAGCTATTCAAGTGGCTATTTAAACTTTATGTTTCTGCCCCACGATGTTAACGTACCTACTCAGCTTACCACAGGCAATTTTATTTACAACGGAGAATCGTACACCATGGGACAAAATGCTTCTGGTGTTTATGATACCGGAACGGTGGTAATTACGAGCATTGATACCTTGCGCCAAATTATGAGCGGAACTTTTGGTTTTAGTGCCAGACGCACTACCGGTTCTTCTTCGGCACAAGCTACTGGTGGCGTGTTTACCAATGTGCGTTATCATTGATAACTACTTACAGTTCTTCAATATCTCCTTTACCTGAATTGAATTTACTTCTCGGTTACTATCAAGCAATTCTTTGCTGAGGTAGTTCATCACATTGGCAATTTGAATTTCATCCATATTCAAACCATACATGGGTTGTTCGTATTCAACTCCATTTACAGAAATCTTGTGCGAGATTCCATTCTTCAACCAGCAAGGAATAGAATCAAAATTATTTTTTGCAAAATCAGAATGAAAAAGAGGAGGAATCAACACTCTTATTCCTTCGCCATTATCGCCATGACATTGCGCACAGTTAGTTTGATAGCTGCTTTTACCCGGGTGCTGAATACTGCCATGTGTTATAATATTCAACACAAAAACCGCTATGATAATAACCAGCGTAAAAGGAGCAATAAGCTGTAAGAGTCGTTTAAGTTTCAACGGAGTGGTTTTACTTTTCTTTTAAAAGCAAATCGGTTTCATCGAGCAGTTTGTTTACGCTCTCTTCATCTGTGCCGTCATAATAACCACGCAATCTTCGTTGCTTGTCAACCAAAATAAAATTGCCGCTATGCACATGCCCGCCTGGTGCATCTGGGTCATCGGCAGCGCTTACTAAAAAGTTTTCGGCAAGTGCGTAGATAGAATCCTTATTGCCTGTAAGTAAATGCCATTTACTGCTTTCAATATTCAATTTGCGAGCGTAAGCGTTCAGTTTACCTACAGAATCGCGTTGCGGGTCAATAGTAAAAGCCAGAATAATTACATCGGGATTGTTCTTATATTTTTCATTAAAGCGCAACATCTGCTGCTGCATCTTGGGGCAAATGCTGGGACAAGAAGTGAAGAAGAATTCTGTGGCGAAAATTTTGTTCTGAATAGTAGAGGCATTCACCGTATTACTGTCTTGGTCAACATAACTGAAATCGGGAAGTACATAATCAACACTATCACCATTAGGTGCAACAGTTTTGTTACCATACACAGGCAAGTTCGTTTTAAAGAAATAATTACACGAGGAGAAGAGAAATAGAAACGATGTGAGGAGTAGAAGTATTCTTTGTTGCATGTCCGCAAATCCTGTTAAGGATTCGGGAGGCGAAAGTATTTTTCTTTCAAACTATTTGCAACATCTTCTGAAAGCGGTTTAGCCAAAAAGTCTAAAACCTCAGGAAACATTTTTGCCTTTTCCATATCGCGGGGATGCTCGGAAGTAGAGAAAAGATAAATGGTAGTATTTGCTTTTGCTTCTGCCGGAAAGTTTCTGAACTCAGCTAAGAAAGCCCAGCCATCCATAGCGGGCATATTAATATCGAGAAGAATTAGTGATGGAAAGTTTTCGTTGCGTTCGAGTAATTGCTTTAAATCTGCCAAAGCCAAATCTGCACGCAAAAAAGTGCTGATGTTGCTTATGCCCACATCCTCCAAAGTCATCTTGCACAAAAAATTATTGGCTTTGTCATCTTCCACCACATACGTCAGCGCCTCTTGATTTAGTGCTCTGTTATTGTTATTGGCTGCTTGTGCAGAAACCTCTCCGTTCGTATTGTTCAAGTGAGTTGACATAGTAAATCGTTTGAGTGGTTTTGAAATTCTCTCACGGTTACGCTGTTGTTTCATTGAATGTTTTTGGTTTTAACACGATACAATTCAACTCATGCACGTTACAAAATGCACATTGTTGAATACGCTTAATCTATTGTCGGGTGAATGAAATAATTAAGAAAAGAAGGAAAGGATTGACGGTGTTGATTTTACACACACCCAAACAAAAGGTGTTTGGTTTTTAATTCTGTGAAGCAGAAAGAACCAACTCCTTTCTTCTTCTGAGCATACTTACTAAAGCACCAAGGAAAGTAATGATACCACCCAACCAAACCAGATTGATATATGGAAACACAATGGCTTTCATGATGATAAAGTCAACAGTCTTTTCCGTTTCGTGAATAGAGAGTATCACCTTTTTAGTTTGCGGGTCAATCTTGGTTACATCAATGTTCAGTCCCAACTCCTTTACCTCGGCAGGTATTGAACTGATAGAATTTCCGTTAGCCATATCAATAACAAAAACAGGTTGCGCAGCATACGTTTTGCTGTTTTCATCTTTCGCTATCATGTTAATGCCCACCAACAATTTTCCTGTTTTATCAAAACCATCAGGCAAAACAGGATTTGGATTCAGCGTCTGAATAACAAGCAAAGCGGTTTTTGTAAAGAAAGAATCATTCACCGCTGCTTCCAATGTAATCGTGGTGTCTTTCAAGTTTGTATTATCAGGAACCGATGAAACGTGTGTAAACACATCCTTGGTTAAATAATGTTTCGTATCAGGATTTGCAATCAATCCCATCTTAGGATTCAACTGCGCATTCGGCAACAACGTAAATTCTTCCAACACTTTTCCGGTGGCAGAATCAACCCGTTTGTAGTTTACCTGATAAAAATGATTGGGTTTTTCCTCTCTCGTTCCCGTGTAGGTAATTTTATAATCGCCCATAAGCAAAGCAGAATCTTTGAGCAACAACACGTTCTCCATTTTCTCATTCATCTTAAACTGAGCTCCAAAATTTACTCCAGAACGATTGATAGAAATAACTTCCTTTTTGCCTTGCGAAATCAAAACGCCCAATAGAAAAACGCCAAAACCAAAATGCGCTATGCTACCGCCACTTAGTTTCCAGTTGTTTTTAATCACAAAAATCAAATACGAAAGATTGCCGAACACAGCATACAAAGCCGCCAGCAAAAACAAAAAGTAAGTAGAGATGAAAGAGAATTTAAAGAATATGGATATCGAATACGGAGTTAAATCAACAACATGCTGCTCAGTAAAATCAATTTTGAAAACAAACGAAATGACAATAGCGAGCACAACCGAAAGACCTAACGAATAAGCGGCCCATTTCGCAGTGCCCGGAACTTTAGAAAGTTTGTAAGCAAGAAACTGGGTCAATCCTGTTAATGCACCGGCAAGAATTGCGAGCCAAATCTGAATGCGATTGTAGTGTTCTACCACAAATTCAGGCGGTGCAATTTTTTCTTTGAGCAAATGAAACTGGTCGTGGAATAAAATATTCCAAACAGGAATAGAAGTAGTGAACGACATTTGCACAGCAGAAAGCAACAACACTAAGGTTCCTATAAACATCCAGAACTCACGGCTCTTTAATGCCTCTTCTTTTTCTACAGAAGGAATTTGCTTTTTAAAAATGCGAATGAAAAGCAACGTAAACGAAAGCACTAAAAAGAAAAACATGTAGAGCAACAGTTGCCCCGTCATTCCTAAATCGGTAAACGCATGCACCGAAGTATCACCTAAAATTCCGCTGCGTGTTAGAAATGTAGAGTAGAGCACAAATCCAAAACCGAGAATGAAAAACACATAAGTGCTAATCAGTGAATGCTTCGTGTAACGATAAACTAAAAGTGTGTGCAAGCCAGCCACCACCATCAGCCACGGAACAAAACTCATATTCTCTACAGGGTCCCATGCCCAAAAACCACCAAAGCTCAACGATTCATAAGCCCATGCACCACCCATTAAAATTCCGGTTCCGAGAACTGCAACTGAAAATAAAACCCAAGGCATGGCAGGTTTTACCCAGCCGTCCCAGTCTTTGCGTAGCAAACTTGCAATAGCAAAACCAAAAGGAATCGTAACCGATGCAAAACCGCAGAAGAGAACAGGTGGATGAATCGTCATCCAATAATTTTGCAAGAGCGGATTCAATCCGTTTCCATCTTGTATAAACTCTAAATAATTTGGTCGTTGAAAAATGGGCGCGGCTGCCATTTCATCGCGCAGTAGAATAAAAGGATTGCTTCCAATTTTATGCCCCAGCACATAAACGCCCAACACCATTGAACCGAGAAACACTTGCGTGAGCGCGGTAATTCCCATCACCGGGTTTTCGTAGTTCTTCAATGTTTTAATTCCTACAAAACCCAACACCACTAACCAGAATTCCCACAGCAAGAAGCTACCCTCCTGTCCTTCCCAAAAACTGCTGATGATGTATTTCATCGGCAGTTCGGTACTCGAATGGCGCCATGCATAGTGATATTCGAAATAGTGTTTCAATATCATAATGAAGAGCAAAACAAAAACTCCGAAGATGAAACTGCCGTGAAGGATGAACGACAAGCGACCTAATTTTTGCCAGCTTTTTTTCTGTGTTTCATCGGTTGAAAACTCAGCCACGAAGTAAGTGATGAAAGCCAACAACGAAGCAATGAAACTGAATACCAGAAAAAAGTGACCCAGGTTACCCAACCATAAATGTTCGTTCAAAAAACCATTGGAGCCAAAACGCGAAGAGAAAAATTCAAGCATTGATTAAGATTATGCTGCTTACAAAAGCGCAGCTTGTATTTCGGTTGTTATTTAAGAGCCTGCTTTCACAGTCACATTCGTTTCTTTCAAAGTAATTTCATCATTCACATATTTCGAAGGGCACTTCATCGAAATTTCTGAACACGCAAAAACTTCTCCATCCATTTTTCCTTTTACCACCACCTGTTCGCTGCGTTCAAAATCCTGCGGCTTTGCCCCTTTATAAATCACTTCGCATTCGTGACCTTCTTTATCTGTCATTATAAACGAGAAGAAGTTTGGGTCTTTTTGCGGGTCGTAGTTCATGGGTTTATCCTTCACTAAATAGCCCACCACATTTACCGAATTACCTTTTTCTTTGGCTTCAATAAAATTGGCGTAAGTAGTATAGTCACCTGTGCGCGCCAGAATAACACCCGCAGTAACCGCCACTAACACCAGAATAATTACCTGAACTCTTTTCATTTCTGTTTTAATTCTGTGGCAAATTTACACAAAGCCGCGAACGAAAGTATGTTGACAAAAATCATTTTTTTGAAATTTAAATTTACCTTACAACCTATTCCCTTACACAAAAACACACGAACATGAAAATTTTAAAAAACATTCTCCTTGCCTTTGCCGTTATTTTAGGCATTGCAGCCGTAGGAATTTATTTCCTGCCCGACCATTACAACGTAAGCAGTTCTGTTGAAATTGCCCGACCTGCCAATGTGGTTTACGCTCAGGTCAGTGACTTTAACAACTGGGCTGCGTGGAGTCCTTTTCAAGAAATGGACCCCGAAGCAGCGCATATTGTAGAAGGAACAGCCGCCACCCCGGGTCATAAACTGAGTTGGGATGGAAAAAAATCAGGCGCTGGAAATATGACCATTGCAGTTACAGAGGCCGGAAAAAGTGTTAACAGCGATTTGAATTTTATAAAACCATTTAAGGCAACTGCTAAAGACCATTGGACTTTAGAACAAACCGGAAACGTTACTAAAGTAACCTGGGGAACCGAAGGTGGTTTGAGTTATCCTTTCGGTAGATTGTTCGGTTTGAGTGTTGACGATATGCTCGGCAAATCACAAAAACACGGTTTAGACAATTTGAAAAAGATTTGCGAAGCTATTATTGAAGCACCTCTTGATTCAACAGCTGTAGTAATCGTAAAATAATCTAACCCCCTTTTCTAAAAACAAAAAAAGCGTTCCGAAATCGGAAACGCTTTTTTTGTTTGCTGGAGCCCCGAACTAATCCGGGATTTCGTTTTACATTACTTCTTAGGCACGTTGAGCCACTAAATTAGTTGTACCATTTTGTTTGGTAAACGTCATCTTATGGTCGTTGTTTGAAAGCAACTCTTCATAAATTTCAAGTTTCTGTTCCATTTTACGGAAGCCGTTCAAAAACTCATAGAAACTCTTAGAACCAAACTGCTCCATTGTTTCTTCAGTTACCGGAACATCGGTAGCTATTAAAAAAGGTAATTCTACTTTCATTACATCGCAGAAACGTTTTAATGTTTCGAGGCGTGCATTACCGGCACCTTGTTCAAGGCAGCTGTAAGCTTGTTGAGTAATGTTCATTGAAGAGGCTACTGCTGCTTGTTTCCAGCCGCGGATTTCGCGCACTTTGCGGATTCTTGATTCGATGGTTGTCATGATAAATTGGTTTTTGTTGTTTAATAAATACTTCTGCTTGTGTATTACCAACCAAGTGCCGAACTTTGGCACGCCTATGCCAAAACATACTGAAACCCTTTATAGCACTGTATTTCGGCATGTTGTGCCAAACAAGCTGCAATATGTATGCATACTAAAAACCCTTCCGAAATGGAAGGGTTGGGTTTTCAAAATGGAAATTCTTAAGGTTTGAAACTGTGATTAACTAAGTTTTCCTTGTATAAACAACCGCAATAGGTTCAATGCAGCATTTGAAAACACGCGTATGTTCTCCATACGCGATGGAAAGAATTGAAACTTCCGCGCTACTATATTAGTTGAAGAACCAACAGCAATCCAAACTGTGCCTACGGGTTTATCAGTTGTGGCGCCATCGGGTCCGGCAATGCCGCTTACTGCAATGCCATAAGTAGTGAACGTTGTTTTAAGTAAGCCCTGCAACATTTCGCGTACGCATTCTTCGCTTACTGCACCTACATTATTTAAGGTAGCGTTCTTAACTCCCAAAAGTTTTTCCTTCACATCATACGAATAGGAAACAATTCCGCCTTCAAAATATTTTGAACTTCCTGGAACGGAAGTGAACAAATGAGCGATGTATCCTCCTGTGCAGCTCTCCGCACAACTAACAGTTTCGTTTCTTTCTATCAGCATGCTGCCAATTACTTTTTCGAGCTTCTCCTCTCCTTCTGAATAAAAATAATTGCCGAGTATGGCTTTCATCTTTTCCTTTTGCGCCTGCGCTTCTTCGTTTAATTCTTTGGTATCTCCACTGGCGGTTAAGCGAAGTTTAACTGTTCCTAAATCGGGTAGATAAGCGAGTTTGAAATTTTCGGGCAATTGATTTTCAAAATCGGAAAGCATATTCGCTATAACCGATTCGCCTGCACCTGCGGTCATTATAGTAGAGTGAATAATTTGCGGAAAAGAAAATTTTTCTTTCAGTTTTGGAAGCACCTGCGATTCCATGAGGTGTTTCATTTCGTGCGGAACGCCCGGCATGGAAATAAAAACCACCTTTTCTTTTTCGAACCACATGCCCTGTGCTGTGCCGCGTTGGTTTGGAAGCATGGTGCAGTCTTTCGGAATCATAGCCTGCGAACGATTCATTTCTAAAACCTTCAATCCGCGTTTTTCAAAAATCTGTTTCATGCGCTCCCATACTTCTTCGTTCAACACTAATTCTGAATTGAAATATTCGACTAGAGTCTTCTTAGTAATATCATCTTTAGTTGGTCCCAAACCTCCTGTCATGATTACAATAGAGGAAGAAGTTCTCGCGCGGTTGAGTGCTTCTTTAATTTGAACTGCATCATCGCCTACCGAAATTATTTCATAGAGTTTTACTCCGAGCTCAGAAAACTTTTGACCAATCCAGGCGCTATTGGTATCTACAATCTGACCGATTAAGATTTCATCGCCAATGGTTATTACGGTTGCGTTCATTTGTAAATGTTGAAACGCGAAAGTAGAAATGCAGTTTATAAAAAGAACCCGTTTTAATTAAGTTCGCTTAAGCATGCTTTATCAAATTCTTAAACCCATGGTATCTATTGCTATCCGCGTTTTCTACAAGCAGATAGAAATAGCGAATGGAGAAAGACTAAATGAGGATTCGCCTACACTACTAATTGCCAATCACAGCAATTCATTTATGGACGCGTTGGTAGTAGGTATATTTTCTGAACGCAAAGTTTATTCGCTGGCGCGTGGCGATGCGTTTAAAAAGAAATTTGTTGCGCGCATTTTAGATGGCATGCGCATTATTCCCATTTTCAGAAGAGAAGAAGGCAAACAGGAATTGACAAAGAATGAAGCCACGTTTGAACGTTGTGTGAAACTGCTTGAAGCCAAAGAGGTGGTGACTATCTATCCTGAAAGTGTTTCAGTAACTGAGAAACGTTTGCGTAAGTTGCGCAAAGGAGCAGTGCGAATTGCACTGCGCGCTGAAGAGGAAAATAATTTTGAGCTCAATCTGCGCGTGTTGCCGGTTGGTATTAATTATTCAAACGCTAAGAATTTCAGGAGTGATGTATATGTAAATGTAGGTGAGCCCATTCAACTGAAAGAATTCAAAGAGTTGTATAAAACCGATGCTGCGAAAGCGATTATTGCGCTTACACAAAAGATGGAAACAGCATTGAAGGAAGTAATGGTGAATGTTTCTGCCGGAATGGATGAGGTGTATGAAAACGCGGTGGACATTCTGCACGAAAAATACAGTGATGAGAAAAGCCTGAAAGCAGAACACAAATCGAATGTGCGGGTGGCAATGCAATTGAATGCATTGCAAAAAAATGATTCAGCTAAATTTGAATTGCTTAAGGAAAGTTCTTTGCAACACAGTGAGATTTCAAAAATGCTGGAGATTCCCGTAAAGGGATTTACGAAAAAGAATATTGAAAGGGCTACGATGCTTTCGCTGCTTTTGCAATTCATTTTGTTACAGCTTGGTTTGCTGCTGCACGTAGCGGGTTTGGTTTTCAATTATCTGCCTTACCGTTTAGCTTATAAAACAGCAGACAAGGTGAAGCAGATTCATTTTCACGCTTCGGTGAATTTCGCGATAGGCATGTTTGGCTGGTTGCTTTATTATTTGCTTCAACTGATTCTAATTGGACTTGTTTCGAAAAGTATTTTGATAACTGCTGTGTTTGCTTTGTTTATTCCTGCAACAGGCATGTTCAGTATTCATTACTATTCTTTCTTCAAAAAAGTTTTGGTGCGTTATCAGATTTTCAAATTTAGATACAGCAATAAGGAACTTTGGGACAAACTAATTGAACAACGCGAAGCACTTTCTTTTGCATAGTTATTTCTCTTCTGCTTTTGTTTCATTAAACTCGCATAAAATTTCAATCATGAAAAAATATCTACTCGCTTTACTAATTGCGGTTACGCAAATTTCGTTTGGTCAATATTGTGGAGGTTCGGGACCCGGACAGTGCGCACCAAGCGGCACGTTTGTTACTCCGGGATTTTATCCTGCACCATCAGATTTACCACCGTTTGTGAACGGACAAGCATCTACCACGGTTCTGGAGTTTAAGAACTTTAATGTGGTCAATTTTCAAGGGAACTTTTATACCGTGAACTCTTTGCGTATTGATTCGGTGGGAAATTTGCCGGCAGGTTTGTGCTGGGCTACTAATAAATCGAACAACACGTTTATTAATCAGGAGCAGGGTTGTGTAAGAATTAACGGCACACCTAGCGGGCCTGTGGGCGAATACAAACTCAAAATATTAGTGACGGTAGATGTAGGTGTTACTTTGCAGGTAGATGCCGAAGCTGCCGGAGTAAGTTATTATGTGCGCCTGATAGATAGTTGCCAGACCGCACCAGCGGTAGATACTTTGCAAGTGCCCACGTTTGTGGCGTATAATATACCGGGTTGCCTGTATGTAAGTTTAGGTGCCGACCAAACTGCCTGCAACGGAACAGCAGTTAGTTTGAGTTCAACTATTACTGCAGGACATGCTCCGTTCAATTACTCATGGCAGAGTTTGAGTGGTGATGCGGTTCAGTGCGACACTTGCGCAAACCCAGAGGTGGTCATTACACAGGCTTCGGTTTTTGTGGTAACTGTAACCGATACTACAAATGCAGTTGCTACCGATACAATCAGCTATAGCCCGATAGGCGGTGTGTTTGATTATTCGATTAGCGCGGTAGGAGCAGAAACATTTTGCGCAGGAGGTAATGTGGTTTTGCATGCGGTTTACAGTGATTCGTTGAGTTATCAATGGCAGTTTAATGGAGGTGATATTGCCAATGCAACTGACAGCAGTATAGTAGCAGATTCGAGCGGAGTTTATACTGTAAACTTTGCCAATGTGAACGGCTGTAATGCTACGAGCAATACAATAACAGTGGTGGTGAATCCTTTGCCTGTAGTAACGTTTCAATTACCAAACGATACCGTGTGTGTAAACGCCAGTGCGTTTGCGCTGAGCGGTGAAAGCCCGAGCGGTGGTAATTTTGCGGGAGTAGGTGTGAGCGGTAATGTGTTTACGCCTGCCACTGCCGGCACGGGAGCGCGGGTGCTGCTTTATACTTATACAGATGGCAATGGCTGTGTTAACAGCGCGCGCGATACGGTATTTGTAGATGTATGCAGCGGTGTGGAGGAACTGATTACCGATAATTTACTGGCTATTTACCCGAACCCAACAAGCGGAAGCCGTGTGGAAATAAAAGTAAGCAGCGCTTTAATTGGAAGCCGATTGAAAGTGTATGATGTGAATGGAAGAGTGGTTAAAGAAATACTACTAACCAATGAGAAGAGTGCTCTAAGTATTGCGAATATGGAAGCGGGGGTTTATGTGGTGAAAGTGGAAAATGGTAAAACACAAATACAAAAGAAGTTTGTGAAGATGTAAGAAGACACAAGACTTTAGACACAAGACAATCCAAATAAAAAGCCCACGAGTACTCGTGGGCTTTTTATTTGGATTGTCAATCGGGGATATCTAAAATTTAAGCGCCAAAGCAAAACCATTTAGCTGTGGCGATAGATAGATAGTTTGGTCTTTGCATTTGGTTCGGTAATCTTTCAAATTTTTTATGGTAAAGGGAATTCCTACTCCTAAACCAAATGCACCAAAACAAGCAAGAACGATTCCTCCGGCTCCATATAACTGTTCATAACTGCTATCGTAATTATGAGCGCGTAAGAGTAAAGGAATACTGCCTGCCACTGCCGCCACACCTAAACCAATAAACACACTGCTGCCAATGAGTTGGCCGCGATAATGTTTGCACTTGAGGTAATTGAAATACACTTGCCGCTCTACAGGTTTGCCATCAATTTTAAAAACAGTTTTGCGAACAGAACTATCAGCATTTAAGGAATATCCTTTTGAGAAGCTAGAACCGAAAGACAGGTGCACTAATAAAATGAACACAATAAAAAGAAGTGGTTTCATATTAAAAGCAATTAACCGCCCCAAGCATTTTGACCAAAAATGTTTTGGAAAAACTGAAGTTTGGTTTTAGGTTTTTCTTGACCGGTAATTTCTTTTAGCAGTGCTTTTAATCGCGTATTCATAATTTCAGTTGAGCCATCGCCTTTGCGAAAAACTCCTCTGTTACCACCATCTGTTTTCCAACCCGGATAAAGAATAAAAGAACCATTAACGGTAGGTGTTTCTAACCAAGCCACACCATCTTTAGTTTCCCAAGGCCACGTAATAGTTTCTGGTTTCTGGTCGAGTTTAGTAATATCCAAGTCAATAATGTTGTCCCAAGTTTTATCGCCATAAATCATTTTATAGTCAAACTCTACTAACACTCCTTTAAAGTTAGCACCTTGAGCAGATTGAGTTCTCATCAATGCAAGTATGTATGGATTCAACGCATCGTTAAATTGAAGTTCATCGGTAACCCATAGCGAATACTCTTCGTTAATTGTGGGAGCAGGTCCCATTCCACCGCCAAGTTTCACATCGGTTTTAAAGGTATAGCCATGGCACTTAAACCCTTTTATAGTTTTTGTTTCTTCAATGGGTTCTAATTTTAAGTCGTGAGTAAAAAACGAATCGCTTTCCTCCAAAATATATTCGTTTCTCTTTTCCATTTGCACTACTACAATTCTTCTTTTCTGGTCAATAATATGGCGAGGCCAGTGATTGTCTTCTGCATTTTTCTTTTTGTCTTCTACCAAAAGTTGAGTTTCCGAATTCCAGTTAAAATTAAACAGGAGTTTTTCTTTTGCATCTGTTTTTTTAGGACTTTGAAAATGTTCTGTCCATACATAATGCAAATTGGTTACCTGCTTTTGCGCAAAAATGAATTGGCAAATGAAGAGTAAAGGGAAAAGGAGCGTTTTTTTGTTCATCGGTTATTAGTTTATGGTTTTAAATTTTTGTTTGGTTATAAGGTTACATCTTCACCCACCTTCTTCTCACACTGCCTTCTTTGGTTTTAATCTCAGCAATATAAATTCCATTTGTAAGAGATTCAATATTGATTGTTGATTGTTGAACAGCCATTACCAAACTACCCGTGGTGTTGTAAATGTTCACCTGTTCTATTTCAATTCCGTTTGTTTGTATGAAGAGTTTGTCGGAAGCGGGGTTAGGATACAATCTAAATTCTGCTACGGGATTTGTTGGTTCTTGTAAACCCGTAACGGTTTGATGAAACGGCACAGCGGTATCTGAACTGACAGTACCATTGCAAAAAACACTATCTATCGCACTTGGCGGTAAAAAACGCTCGTAGTATTGCAGGTTAGTTGCTGTCAATGGCAACGTAGACGATGCAAACGAAGACTGTTGATTTATAACAATGGGAGTAACATTTTGAACAATAATGCCACCATCGTATTTATAATGGCAGTTTATAAAGCCATTTGTATTGCCTTTGGCAATAAATTGGCGATGGTCATAAGGAGCAAATTCGGGGTCTGTTGTGTTAAGTGAGTATCTGCCGCAGGTGTAAATACTGCCGTTCAATTTTATGGCATTGCCGGCAACACAACGACCTACCGGAGAGGGAGAAGATTGATAGGTAAAGTTTCCGGATGTATCTATGAATGTAGTGTAAGCAGTGCCGCCATACGAAGTATAGGAAAGCACAATTTGGTTATTTGAAAATGCGGTGAGGTCTGATATGGGATATTTTTCAGGAGAGAGGTTGGTTATTGTCTGTAAACTGTCAGCACAATCTGGACTAATTAGGGGTTAAAGTTAATGTGGGATTTGAGATATTTAATCATCAATAAAAATCCTACAAAATGGAAGATAAGAAACAAAGTGCGAGCAGTCTTGTTCGCGAAATCAAGCGCAGAACGCGC
>CANJRM010000046.1 GCA_947476645.1 Bacteroidota bacterium | reverse complement strand
TTTCTTCAATACTAAACAAAGAAATCTTATTCACAATACTGTTTCGAAAAGTTTCGTTTGTATTGTCAACCAAAATGATTTCTTTCGACTCCGTTTTCAAAAACTAAAAAACTAAAAATCAATTTCTATGGCAATTAAAATTACAGACGTTTGTATTAACTGCGGTGCGTGCGAACCTGAATGTCCGAACGGTGCAATTTATGCGAATGGCGACAGTTGGAAAATGGCAGACAAAACCGGAGTAACCGGTTCTTACACTTTGATGGATGGAACCACCATTGACGGAAGTGCCACTCAGCCACCGGTGTCTGACGATTTCTTTTATATAGTTACCGACAAATGCACCGAGTGTAAAGGTTTTCATGATGAGCCGCAGTGCGCATCTGTTTGTCCGGTTGATTGCTGTTTAGCTGACGAACTTCATGTAGAAACAGAAGAAGCGTTATTGGCGAAAAAAGCGAAACTCCACTTAGCGTAGTGTATCTTTGCAACTCATTTTAAACAAAAAGTATTTTCAATAATGGAATCAACATTGGAAACAAAATCATCGCGCGTTACTGAAACTAAAAAAGTTGACAGCATAGTAATTCGTTTTTCGGGCGACTCGGGCGATGGTATGCAGTTAACCGGTATGCAGTTTACTGATACGGCTGCATTGCTCGGACAAGACCTTTCAACTTTTCCTGAATTCCCTGCAGAGATTCGTGCTCCTGCGGGAACTATTGCCGGTGTATCGGGCTTTCAGGTTCACTTTGGCAGCAAAGAAATTTTTACTCCGGGCGACCAATACGATGTGTTGGTGGCAATGAATTCTGCCGCTTTGAAAAATGATTTACATCGTTTGAAAAGAGGTGGAGTGGTGATTGCAAACATCGCAGGTTTCGATTCTAAGAATTTAAAACTTGCGGGTTATCCCGAAGGTTCAGTAAGTCCTTTAGACGATAATACACTTGATGATTTCACAGTTTACAAAATTGATGTTACCAAGCATACTAAAGAAGCGTTGAAAGAATCAACGCTTGGCATGAAAGAAATTGAGCGTTGCAAAAACATGTTCGTGCTCGGTGTGTTGTTCTGGATGTTCGATAAGAGCATGGAGTTCACACTGAAATTTCTGGATGAAAAGTTCGGAAAGAAGCCGGATATTTTAAGTGCCAACGTACTTGCTTTAAAAAGCGGATGGAACTATGGTGACAACACCGAAATTTTCCGCACACGTTATCAAACCGCTCCTGCAAAATTACCTGCAGGTATTTATAGAAACATTGCAGGAAATCAGGCACTCGCTATCGGAATTATTGCTGCGGCAGAAAAAGCAGGGCTTCCAATTTTTCTTGGTTCGTATCCAATTACTCCTGCATCGGATGTGTTGCATGAACTTTCAAAGTATAAAGCAAACGGCATAAAAACTTTTCAGGCAGAAGATGAAATAGCCGCTATCTGTTCTGCAATTGGTGCAGCATACACCGGTTCGCTTGGTGTAACTTCTACTTCCGGTCCCGGTCTTGCTTTGAAAAGCGAAGCCATGAGCTTGGCAATGATTTTAGAAATTCCTTTGTTGATTTGCGACATTCAGCGCGGTGGCCCTTCTACCGGTCTTCCTACAAAAACTGAGCAGAGCGATTTACTATTCGCAATGTATGGACGCCACGGTGAAGCACCGCTTCCTATAATTTCTGCATCTACTCCTTCCGATTGTTTTGATGCAGTTTATGAAGCCATCACCATTTCTGTTGAGCACATGGTGCCTGTAATTTTTCTGAGTGATGGTTATATCGCCAACGGTTCAGAGCCGTGGAGATTCCCTACAGAAGATATATTGAAGCCAATCAACGTGAAGTTCTTGACAGAGAATAATAATCCGGGCGGAAAATTACTTCCTTACAGAAGAGACAACCGTGGAGTTCGTCCTTGGGTGAAACCGGGAACGAAAGGTTTAGAGCATCGCATTGGTGGTTTGGAAAAACAGAATGAAACAGGAAACGTTTCTTACGATTCTGCCAACCACGAATTGATGGTGAAACTTCGTGCAGAAAAAGTAGCGAAGATTGCTGACAGAATTCCATTGCTGAAAACTGATAGCGGTCCGGAAAAAGGAAAAGTATTAGTGCTCGGATGGGGTTCAACTTACGGTGCAATTAAAACTGTTATGAATGAATTACATGCCGAAGGATACAAGGATATTTCTCACGCACACCTTCGTCACATGAATCCATTCCCGAAAAATCTTGGAGAATTGCTACTGAGTTTCGATAAGGTTTTAATTCCCGAAATGAACTGCGGACAACTTTCGCAATTGGTTCGCGCCAAGTATTTAGTTCCTGCAATTAGCTATAACAAGGTTCAAGGATTACCTTTTGATACTGATGAAGTGAAAGCAAAAGTTTTAGAAGTTTATAACTCATAATTTCCAATTCAAAAAGATAAAATGGAAACAACAACATTAGAACCAACCGCACCGGTTAAGTTAACTGCCAAAGATTTTACTTCTGACCAGGATGTAAAATGGTGCCCCGGTTGTGGCGACTATTCAATTTTGAAACAGGTGCAGACCGTTATGCCTGATTTCGTTACCGAAAAAGAAAAAGTGGTTTTCATTTCTGGTATCGGTTGCTCATCACGCTTTCCGTATTACATGAATACGTATGGCATGCATAGCATCCACGGTCGCGCAACTGCAATTGCAACCGGAGTTAAAGCAGCAAATCCTGAGTTAACTGTTTGGGTGGTTGGTGGCGATGGCGATTTACTTTCTATTGGAGGAAATCACTTCATCCACATGCTTCGCAGAAATCCGAATATTAAATTGATGTTGTTCAACAACGAAATTTACGGATTGACTAAGGGGCAATATTCTCCTACTTCTCCGAAAGGAACGGTTGCAAAAAGTACCCCTTCGGGTTCAGTGGACGAACCGTTCAACCCTGCCGAGTTAGCCTTAGGTGCAAAGGCAAGTTTCTTCGCCCGCACATTAGACCGTGACCCAAAACACATGCAGGCAATGATGCAGCGTGCCAACCAACACCAAGGCACTGCGCTCTTAGAAATTTATCAGAACTGCCCGGTGTTTAACGATGCAGCATTTTTCATTTTTACTGATAAGGAAACAAAAAAAGACGAAGCGCTTTTCTTAGAACAAGGCAAGCCGCTTGTATTTGCAGGTGATACTAAAGGGATAAAACTCGATGGGTTTAAACCGGTGATTGTTGATTTAACCGCAAGCGCATCTAAAGATGATTTGTGGATTCATGATGAGGCGGATAAAAACAAAGCGTTCATTCTTGCGGGTTTTGCTGACAATACCGAAACTCATTTCCCTCGTCCGTTTGGAGTTTATTATCAAAAGGAGCGTTCTTGCATTGAAGATGATATGACTGCACAAATTGAAGCTGCAAAAGCTAAAAAGGGAAAAACTCCTTTGAATAAAATTTTAAGCGGAGATAAAACCTGGACGATAGTGTAAACCCCTAAACCCCCTAAAGGGGACTTAATACAAAAACAAAAATCCGGTTCTGAAATATTTCTGAACCGGATTTTTTATTGGGCTGTTTCGAAAAGGTGAAGCAGTTTTTGCTTTCGCATTTCTAGCGTGTAGTTGTCGGCAATTCTTTGTCGAGCGTTTTTGCGTAAGGTATTTCTGTCTGAGGCAATTGCTTTTTCTATAAGTTGTTTTAGTTCCGCTGAATTTTTTTGTTGCAAAACAAAACCGCTATTGCCGATAATCTCCGGCATGGAAAAAACATTTGACACAACAGGAATGCATTCACACAACATAGCTTCGCAAAGTGAGTTAGGAAAGCCTTCTGCCATGGAAAGCTGGAAGTAGAATTCGCAACTGCTGTAAATATTAATGAGCTCTTCGTTTTTTACAGGCGGAAGAATTTTGATGTTTGGAGTTTTGTTGGGAATCAATTTTTCATCTGGCACACCGAGGATGATAAATTCATAATCGGGAAAAGCAGCAGCAGCCTCCACAATTAAATCAACGCCTTTCAATTGATACTGAAAAGGAAATTCCCAACCACTGCAAACGGTGATGAAGGTGTTCGCCTTTTTTTCTTTGGTGCAATGCCATTTCACCGCATCGTATCCGTTCTCAATTTCGGTGAAAGGTTTTTCTAAGTTTTTGCAGTGATATAAAATTCCCTGATGCGGAAAATCGTTGGGCTGATAATTGTAATCGAACCACATGAGGGTTTTGTGCTTGGGCACAATGTGCGAACACCACTTAAAAGTGTATCGGGTAAAAAGGGCTAAAGTTTTTTTGTAAAAGTTTCCGTAGCCGATACTCGGGAAAGAAACGGTATCGGTTCCGCCAACAATGATGAAGCAGGGCTTACGGAAAAGTTTGCCATACAAAGCAGGAAGCAGCGAATGGTAAGAAGCAAATTCGCAAACCAAAACATCGGCAAACAAAATGTGACGAAGCAGAAATAGTTTTTGCCAGGCAAATTGAAAAGGCGTTTCGCTTTTCTTCGTTACATAAAAATCAAAGCAAACCACGTTGTATTCAGCCGAAAGAATCTCAATATCTTTTTTTACAAAAGAAGAGAGATAGTTATAAAACAACAGCATGGTTTTTTTCTTCTTCATGCTATTCTTTTGCAATGCGCTTGCGGTAACTGGCTTGTTTCGATTTTAATTCAACTACGTAGACCCCTTTGGGTAATTGCGAAGTGTTGAGTTGAAAATAATGAAGTCCATTTGAGGTGTTCGAAATTTTTTGCGCACTGATTTGTTTGCCTGCGATATCATAAACCACTACATCCATTTCTTCGGCATCGTATAAAAAATACTGAATGCCGAGTTTATCACCAACAGGATTGGGATACATGCCGAACAGAATTAAGTTGTTCTGAATTTCTTCTGCAACTGCACTTGGTTCAACCACATGAAAGATGAGTGTGATAGTATCGCAATGATGCAAACCGCAAGTGTCGCAGCCTATGAGGCGAATGGTATCATCACCAACGAAATTGAAATAAGGATAGTAATGAACGCACGAATCGCTACTGAGCCATTGGAAGGTGCCATGATGAGGAGTGATGTTTGCTACAACTATTGAAGGCGCACAAACCAAATCATCGAAGGTGGCACAGTAGAGGTAGTTGGAGTTTTTGTTCAACTGAATATTTATTACAGAAGAAGAAACGGGACGGTCAACAGCAAAAATGTAAACGATGGTGTCGCAATTGTTTGCTGCATCGCAGGTGGTAAAAATTATTACATCTGTTCCGCTATAGCCATTGTTTGGTGTGTAAGTGAAACAAGTATCGGTAATTACAACTGAACTATTCGGAGATTGAGTTGAAGTTATTGTGAGAGGAGAAGATGCCAAATCATCGAATTGAAGACAGGTAGTGTGTGAACTATCTCTGTCTAACAATACCGTGAACGTATCAATATCCTGAACGGAAGTGATGGTGACAAAAAAGTAAATGGTATCGCAAACAGGAACGGTGTCGGTTGTGCAGAAGGTGAACATTACTGTATCATATCCGTGATAATTGTTTTGCGGGGTGTAAGTAAAATCGTGACCGTTGATAGATAAGGTGTAACCGTGTGCACCTTGTGTAATGCTGAGGTTTGTTGCAGGACAAGTGGCAATATTTGGAATCAAATTTACACTCGCACTTGTGTTTTCGGGAATGGTGATGTAGTGGTCGGTGATTTTATAGAACGGAATACTTTGATTGGGAAGCAAAGGCGGATTAGCTGCGGTGATTGCAGGAGAAGCTATAGCCGTGTTAGCCTGGTTCAAATGCCGTTCGTTGTTGTTTACGAAATAATGAGGACCGTCAATATCTGTTGCACCCAATTGACTTACGGTACTCATGTAAGTGTAATCGGCTTGTGTTTTGTTCTTTTTTACATCGAGAATGTAATACCCCTTATCGCTAAGGTTTATGTATTTCATGTGCGGGTTAAAGGTTTTAATAATGTTCGCCCCCACAGGAAGAGGAGAGTTTGCAGAGGTTACACTTGAACCTACAAACTCCACACATACTGCACCGGCACCTGTGTTTGAATTATAATTTGCACCAGGCACATCGTTGCACCAACTGGTATGAATATCGCCTGTGAGAATGACCACGTCTTTCACGTTGTTGTTCATGATATGGTCTTCAATTAAACCACGCTCGTAGTTGTAACCATCCCACTGGTCGGCATTTACGGGCTGACCTAAAACTTCGAGCGGTGCGAACATCACCTGATTGCCAATAATTTTCCAACGAGTAGTAGTATCATCTAACTGTTGAAAAAACCAGACGCGTTCAGCAGGACCCATCATGTGGCGGGTAGGGTCATTGGTGGCACTGAGGTTTTGTTCATCGCGGTCATACAATCTGGTGTCGAGCATAATGAGGTCGAGTAGTTTGCCGTAACGCAGGCGTCTGAAAATTCGAATGGTATCGTTAGGATCGGGTTTGCGAAGCGGCATCCATTTAAAGTAGGTGGAAGTTGAATTGCCCTTTCTCCAATTGAAATTTCCTTCAGTGGCAGGTGTGTGGTTCTGCGCACCTCCGCGCCATGAATCGTTGGCGGTTTCGTGGTCGTCCCAAATGGTGATGAAGGGAAAGAGTTGGTGAATTCTGCGCAGCTGGTCATCGAGTTTGTATTGCGAGTAGCGAAGCTCGTAACCTACTTCGGTGATGGCTTCGGTAGGCGGGTCGTAGTCTCTTCCTGCCACGTTACCCGTAAAATCACCGGCAGCGTATTCGTAAATGTAATCGCCTAAATGCAAAACGGCATCTACATCGTTTCTGTTTGAAATACTTTCATAGGCATTGAAGAAACCGTGTTCCCAACTTGCGCAACTGACTACGGCAAAGCGGGCGCTGTCATTATCAGTGCTGAAAGCAGGAGCAGTTTTGGTTCTGCCGATAACTGAATTTCGACCAAGGGCATTGAACATGTAGTAGTAATAAGTGGAGGGCTGTAAGCCACAGACATCGGCTTTTACGCAGTAGTGATTGCTATCGGTAGCGATGCAGGTTCCGAAGTTTATGACATTGGTGAAGTTTACATCGGTAGCCACTTGCCAGAAAACATCCATATCACCCGCCATTCCGGTATCGGGAGTTACGCGAGTCCAAATGATAACGTGGTCGGGAGTAGGGTCGCCTGATTCCACACCATGATAAAAGGGACGAAGCGAGGGATTGAGTGTGATGCGGTGCTGATGTGTTTGAGCAGAGGAAATCGAAAACAGGAACAAGAGGATACTAAAGGGAATCAAGTTTTTCACGAACTGTTTTTTAAGGCGACAAAAGTAATGAAGCAAACAACTTGAAGGAGATGAATTTTGAGAAGAACATGCAACAGACATTAGAAGTTAGATAAAGGAAATACATAAAGACAGAGGAAGCAGTTGAAGGCGGGAACGAATTAGATAAAGGCGGGTATGGAATTTCTTTTGGCGGGAATTGGTAATATAAAGGCGGGAACCGATTTTACTTAGGCGGAAATGATTTGGATAAAGGCGGGTATGGAATTTCTTTTGGCGGGAATGAATGCGACAAAGGCGGAAAGCGTTATGATAAAGGCGGGAATGGGTTTTCTTTTGGCGGGAAACGCTTAGACGAAGGCGGGAACCGATTCGACTGCTTGAAAATGAGATTGTTACGTGTTTTTTCCCGCGAATCAGAACATATACCGACCCAGACTTATGTCGGTTGCGCCAAAATGGATTAAGTAGTTGAATTCAATCGCGCGCATTTTATATGGAGGCTCCAAATTACCTGCTTTGTTTCTCCGGGGTTCCAAAGCGAGTTTAGTTTTGGCAGAAGAAATTCGATGGGGTCGGTGTTGTGTTTGGCTAGGTAGTTATTGTAAGAACTCCAGCTTTTTACATAGTTGAGCCATTGCTCGCGGTTCCAGTTCATGGTGCAAAAAAAATCGGGAGTAGCGAGGGGCTCGAAAGGAAAGGGTAGGGTTTTATATTGGTTGCGCACATACCAGCGGCCATCGGGCCAATAGTTATAGAGGAAATCATACATGAACCACTCCATGAGTTCATCAATGGGCGCGGAGATTTTCGCTTCGCTATAGGTCCACAAGGCGGGGATTCCGTTTGGCTTTGCTACACGCTGCGCTTCGGTGTAAAACAATTCGTGATTGAACCAGTGAGCGGCAGTAGCAGCAGTGATGAGGTCAACGGAATGAGATGGCAAACCGCTTTGTTCGGCTGTCCCTATTCTATATTCGATATTGGGTCGCTGCATGGCGTTTTTAATCTGCTGTTCGCTGCCATCGGTGGCAATTATTTTTTGGAAATGATTGGCGAGCGAAACGGCAGCTTGTCCGTTTCCGGTGGCGCAGTCCCAACAAAGATTTTTTGAAGGAGAAGCAGAAGCGAGGAATTCGAATAGATTTTCGGGATAAGTGGGACGGGCTTTGAGGTAAATTTCTGCTTGTCGGGAGAAGTGGTCTTGAAATTTCATGGAGCAAAGGAAAGAAGTTCGGTTCGGTCACCAATACATACGTTTTAGAATAAGTTTCGGAAACTTTAAATCTATTCTTGGTTTCCACAGTTTTTATCCTATACATTCGCACCCGTTTTGAAAAACAAGCAATTACAACTCTTACTGAGCAAAAGTGGCGAACTGTTTAAGAAGTACGGCATCAAGAATCTGACGATGGATGATGTGGCGCGCGAACTGGGCATGAGTAAGAAAACCATTTATGTTTTTGTGGAAGACAAAAACGAACTGGTGAAGCTTTCGATGGAGAGTTATTTGCAGGAAGAGAGAAATCAGTTGGAGGAGATTCTGAAAACATCGAAAGATTCGATTGATGAAATGATTCAAATGATTTCGTATTTCATTCATCAGGTAAAGGAGTTTAATCCTTCGGCATTGAACGATTTGCAAAAGTATTATCCTGAAACGTGGGACATTTATAATGAGTATAGGTTTCATTTTATGCTGAGCATGGTTACGAAAAATCTGGAGAGCGGTGTGAAGCAGGGAGTTTACCGCAAAGACCTGAATGCCGATATTATTTCAAAAATTTATATTGCGGGCATTGATATTCTGATTAACCAACAATTATTCCCCAGTAAGAAATACGTGTTTTTGGATACTTACAAAGAGTATTTGAAATACCATCTTAGCGGAATTGTTTCGGTGAAGGGATTAAAAGTTTTAGAGCAACACAATTTATTTAAGCGTTGAACGACATGGTTAAAACCGAAGTGATGAGAAAAATTTTACTGAGCATATTTATCGGGGCGTTTGTTAGCTCTTTTGCACAAGATAAACCTATTAAGACCTTTACTTTAAAGGAAGCCGTGGCATTTGCGTTGGATAACAATACCAATGTAAAAAATGCGAAGCTGGGAATAGACGAAACCAAAGCGCGCAATCTTGAAATTATTACACAAGGTCTACCGCAAATTACTTCGAGTATAGACTATAGCTATAATTTTAAGAAGGCCGAAATGCCCGGGCTCACTAAAATATTTTCAGACACCTCACAGGCCTCTACAAAAATTTACAGCTATTTAGCCGCACAAGGCATAGCGAATGGTGACTATACTATCGCTAATATTCTTACGCAAGCTGCTAATAACAGCAAAGACCAAAAAATAACTTTTGCCCTATCGCACAACCTATCTGCGACCATGCAATTAACCCAGCTAATTTTTGACGGCAGATATGTTTTTGGAATTAAAGCTACGAAAGACCTGATGCGCAATGCCCGTTTGTCGCATCAAATGAGTGAGCAAGACATTCGTTACACAGTAACAAAAGCTTACTATCAGGCGCAAGCAGCACAGGAAGCTAACGGTATGTTGCAGGGAAATTTGAAACTCGTTGACAAACTGTTGAATGATACCCGAGCTATTTTTAAAGAAGGTTTGATTGAAGAGTTGGATGTAAACCGTTTGGAATTAATTCAAACAAATTTGCAAAGCCAAATCAATGTGCAGAACAACATGGCGGAAGTGGCTTTGGCAAATTTGAAATTTCAAATGGGACTTTCGTTTGACGAAAACATTATTTTGAAAGACAATCTTGATGAATTAAAGGCTGCTGTAGTTCAGGATTTACCAGGTCAATTTGATGTGACACAACGCATAGAATATGACATGCTGGAAACGGCAATTCGTTTGCAGGGCTGGGACATCAACCAAAAGAAAGCGCAATATTTTCCATCGCTGTTTGGCTTTGTAAATTACGGATGGAGCGCTCAGGGAGATAATTTTTCTAAACTCTTTAAGAAGGAAACTACTTATTATCCTGATGGTGATTCGCGTTCACGTTCGCCTTGGTACGACCAGGGACTTCTCGGGCTTAGTTTGAAGATTCCGATTTTTGATTCCGGTTTAAAATATGCTCAAGTAAGGCAGACAAAAATTCAACAACTTAAAACAAAAAACAGTTTGGAGAATTTCAAAAATGCTTCGCAATTGCAATTCATAGCAGCACGCAGCGCTTTCTATGCGGCTATTACCGATGACCAGAATTCGAAGAAGTCGTTGGATTTAAGCGAGAAGATTTTCAAGACAAATACCATCAAATTTACCGAAGGAGTGGGTTCAAGTTTTGAGTTAGTGCAAAGTCAAACTGATTTCAGCACCAATGAAATTAAACGCGTTCAAAGTGCTTTGAATTTGCTGAATACAAAGGCGGATTTGGACAAAGCAATGGGAGTTAAATAAATAGTAAACAGGAAAAACAAAAAACAATACAATGAAGTTTCAAAAATTATTTTTCGTGGGTATAGTGTCAGCGGTTTTGGTTTCGTGCGGCAGCAACGTAGAAAAGAAAGGAATTGACGACAAGAAAAAGCAATTGGCTGAATTGAAAACACAATCGAAAAAAATCAGTGCTGATATTGAGTTGCTCCAAAGAGAAATTGCGAAGCTCGATACTTCTTTTCACGTGGATCAAAAAACAAAATTGATTACGGTTGAAGCCTTGAAGAAACAGGACTTTAAGCATTACATAGAAGTGCAGGGCAATGTAGATGCAGAAGAAAATGTAATTGCATTAAATCAGCAACCAGGTATTGTTACGAGCATCAATGTAAAAGTGGGTGACCATGTTACGAAAGGTCAGTTGCTGGGTGCTACACAAACTACAGCAGCTATTGAAGACCAGGTTCGCTCAACCGAGACGCAAGTGGCCTTAGCAAAAACTGCTTATGAAAAACAGGCGCGTCTATGGGAGCAAAAAGTAGGGAGTGAAATTCAATACTTACAGGCAAAAACACAAAAGGAAGCAGCTGAAGCAGGACTTGCAGGTTTGAAGAAGCAACTGGAAATGACAAAAATTATTGCTCCTATCAGCGGTACTGTTGATGCTGTGAATTTGCGCATAGGCGACATGGCTGCACCAAGTCAGTTGATGCCGGGTATCAGAATTATAAATGAGCAGAGTTTGAAAGTGAAAGCAAAATTAGCCGACAGCGATTTCGGAAAAATTAAAAACAACGATAAGATTCATGTGGAATTTCCGGATATCAATAAGGAAATTGAAACTACGGTTAGCTATGTTTCAAAAACTATTGACCCGCGTTCACGCACTTTCAGTTTAGAAGCCAAATTAAATAACCCCCATGGTGAATACGGTGCAAACATGATTGCAAAACTGAAAATCAATGATGCGATTTTGAAAAATGTGTTATTGGTTCCCTCAAACGTTATTCAAAAATCTGCCGAAGGCACTTATGTTTTGGTTGCGAAACAAGACAATGGAATTAAGACCGCAGTAAAACACATGGTGAAAACAGGAGCCGAATACAATGGAGTTACTGTAATAACCGAAGGGCTTACCGAAGGCGACAACATTATCACTTTTGGTTACACCGAAGTGGTGGACGGACAGCGAATACAATATTAATTTCTCCAAACCTTATAGGGGTTCAAAACCTATAAGGTTTATTAATGAACTACAATGAATACCGAACGTTTAAAAGAACTGAAATTTACCAGTTGGTGTATTGATAATGCAACCAGCATTTATGTTTTCATAACACTCATCGTCATTTCGGGTTTGATGATTTATCAAAGTCTTCCGAAGGAATTATTTCCCGATGTGGTTGTGCCTACTATTTCAGTAGCGACTATTTATCCCGGTGCTACACCTGAAGATATTGAGAACCTGATTACGAAGCCTATTGAAAAACAGGTGAAGAGTATAAGCGGTGTAAAGAAGGTTACCAGCAATTCTCTTTCCGATGTTTCGATTATCACCGTGGAGTTCAGTACTGATTTGTTGCCTAAAGATTGTAAACAGAAAGTAACTGATGCAGTAGCGAAGGGCAAAAAAGATTTGCCGAACGATATGAAGAACGACCCGCAGATTCAGGAGTTCGACATTAACGAGATGCCGATTATGAATATTAATGTGGCTGGTGATTTTCCTCTTGACCAGATTAAGAAATACGCGAAAGACCTCAAGGACAAGATTGAAAGTATGAAGGAAATTACGCGCGTGGATATTGTAGGTGGTGTTGACCGCGAAATTCAAATCAATGTTGACCTGTATAAAATGACGAGTGCAGGAATCGCTTTTATGGATATTGAAAATGCGGTGCAGCGCGAAAACCTGAATATCTCAGGTGGCGAAGTGCGCGTTGACCAAATGAGAAGAAATTTGCGCGTAACAGGTGAGTTCAAAGAGCCGAAAGAAATTGGAAATATCATTGTGCGCTCGTTTACGGGAACTACAGTTTTTCTTCGCGACATAGCAAGTGTTGAAGATGGATTTAAAGAGAAACAGGATTTTGCTCAACTTGATCACAAGCCTGTTGTTACGCTCAACGTTGTAAAACGAAGCGGAGCTAATCTTATCAATGCTACCGACCAGATTTATAAAGTGCTGGAGGATTATCAAACCAACAGATTTCCTCAGGGATTGAAAATTAAAGTTACCGGAGATACTTCGGAAAACACGCGCGTGCAATTGCACGACCTTATCAATACTGTAATCCTCGGATTTATTTTTGTGGTTTTTATTCTGATGTTTTTCATGGGATTCTCCAATGCGTTTTTCGTTGGGCTTTCAGTGCCGCTAGCAACACTCGTTGCGTTTTTATTTATGCCTGCCCTTGGAATGACCATGAACGTAATGGTTCTTTTCTCGCTTCTTCTCGCTCTTGGAATTGTAGTGGATGATGCGATTGTGGTAATAGAAAATACGCACCGTATTTATAATCGGTACGATTACACGATTACACAGTCAGCAAAATTTGCAGCGGGCGAAGTGTTTATACCTGTACTTGCGGGAACTCTTACCACACTTGCGCCATTCTTCCCGCTTTTGTTTTGGCCGGGTATTGTGGGAAAGTTCATGAAGAACCTTCCAATAACACTCATCATTACTTTGGGCGCATCGTTGTTTGTAGCGTTTGTTATGAATCCTGTTTTTGCGGTTTCGTTCATGAAAAAGGATGACCACAATGCGAAATCGAAACTGAGCGATTACAAAAAAGGGTTTCTGTTTTTTGCAGTGATTGCGGTCCTCGGTTATGTCACCAAAAATTATGGTGTAGGAAATTTTGCAGTAACCGGACTTGTATTCATTCTGCTTTATCATTTTGCTTTTAGCCATGCTATCCGTTTCTGGCAAACAAAAGCGTGGCCTCGTGTTGTTAATGGTTATAGAAATATTCTGCGTGCTTTTATAAAAGGTTACCGACCAATATTTATTCCATTGGCAGTGGTAGGTTTGCTGGTTATAAGCTGGGCTGTTTATTTTATGACTAAACCGCAGATTGAATTTTTCCCGAATGGCGATCCAAATTTCGTTTACGTGTATTGCAAATTGCCGATGGGTACTGATGCTAACGTAACCGACTCGGTTACGCGCATTATTGAAAAACGCGTTTACAAAGTAATGGGCGAACACAATCCTGATGTAACTTCTGTAATTGCCAACGTAGGATTAGGTGCAGGCGACCCGCAAAATCCTGATAAGGTGGCTACTCCTTATAAGAGTAAAGTAACCGTGGCATTTAAAAAATATGCTGACCGTGCTCACCCGAACACATCTATCTGGCTTGACTCTATGCAAAAAGAATTTAAGCGCGAAGGAATTGCAGGTGCTGAAATTTCAGTAGAGAAGGAAGCCAATGGTCCACCGGTAGGAAAGCCAATTAATATTGAAATAAGCGGAGACGATTTTGTTGTGTTGCAAAAACTTACTGCACAATTAAAAACCACGATAGACAAAGAAGGAATTGTCGGCATTGATGAATTGAAAAGTGATTTGCAAATAAGCAAGCCCGAAATAATTGTAGAGATTGATAAGGAGAAAATGCAGCGCGAAGGAATTTCATTAGGACAAGTTGCCGGTGAATTACGCACAGCATTGTTTGGCAAAGAGGTTTCAAAATTTCGCGATAAGAATGATGATGCTCCAATTGATTTACGCCTTCGTGCAGAAGACCGCAGAACGGTAGAGCAATTGATGAACGTTTATATTTCGTATATGGATTTCAGTACGGGTTCATTCCGTCAGGTTCCTATTTCTTCGATTGCACATGTAAAAAATGATAACTCCATCAGCGTTATCAATCGTAAAAATCAAAAGCGCGTGGTTACGCTTGGCAGCGATTTAACCGAAGGACATGCGGCTAACGAAATTATTCCGCAGATAGAAACCATTATTGCGAACATGGATATTCCTGAAGGCTACGAAATAAAAATGACGGGTGAGCAGGAACAACAACAAGAAACCATTTCGTTTCTGGTTACCGCCTTTGGTTTAGCTCTTGCACTTATGGTTTTGATTTTAGTAACACAATTTAATTCGGTGGTAAAGCCGATGATAATTTTTACGACTGTTGCATTTTCGCTCATTGGAGTTGCGCTAGGTTTTGCCGCTACACACATGAAGTTCTCTATAGTAATGACAGGTGTAGGAATTTTTGCGCTTGCGGGAATTGTAATTCGAAACGGAATTTTGCTGATTGAATTTACCGATGAGCTTCGCGGTCGAGGTGAAAGTGTAGAAGATGCGGTTGTAGATGGCGGAGCCACACGTATGACTCCGGTTATCTTAACCGCAGCTGCTGCTATTCTTGGACTCATTCCTTTGGCCATTGGATTGAATATGGATTTTGCAACGCTGTTCAGCGAGTTCAATCCGCATTTTTATTTAGGTGGCGATAACGTAATGTTCTGGGGACCTTTAGCATGGACCATGATTTACGGATTGTTGATGGCAACCTTCCTTACGCTTCTTATAGTACCTACTATGTATATGCTGGGTTATAAAACCCGCGAAAGATTCAGAAGAATGTTTTCGAAAAAATAAAACGCAAGAACACTCCTTATATATAGAACCGCAAAGCTTAAGACTTTGCGGTTCTTTTTTTGTGGTTACACAAAAGTTAAGACTTGTATCCCTAAAATCTTTCAGGGTTTCGTAACCTTTTTTAAAGTGATTACGTTAAAGAACGCACCGAGCAATGTTTGGCAATTCAAAAAAACAAAGCCCTGCACCACGGTAAAAAAAATTAAACAACAAAAAACTAAACGTAAGTAAAATGAAAACTACAACAACCAGATTCGCGCTAATTGCATTTTTTGCAACAGCTATGGCACTCAGTTCATGCCAGAAGGAAAAAACGAACACAGCATTAAAAACAAACGATAACAACTCGTTTCAGTTAACCGACCAGATTGTTGGTGAGGTAACAGGTTTCAGCGATAACAGCGGAGCCGGAAAAACAGATGGCGTTTCATGCAGAGTAGTAACTATTGATTCTTCTAATCCGGGAGCAAGAGTTATGACTTTCGATTACGGTGCAGGTTGCCAAACACGCAGAGGAATTATTCGTTCAGGACAAATGATAGTAAATCTTGACCAGCCTAGTATTACAGTTCCGGGCGTTCACGTTACTATTTCGTTCAACAACTACGTGATTAACAACAACCAAATTACAGGCGGAACTACAGCAGTGAACAATGGTTACAACGGTAACGGCAATTTGACTTTCACATTCAACTCAACCATTCAGTCTGTTGACCTTACGAGCGGTGCAACTTCTACTGCAACTTCAAACTATCTTTACGAATGGTTGACCGGTTCTGCTACTTCAACTAAAGAAGATGATACTTATGCTATCACAGGAACAGGTTCAGGAACAGATGTATCTGGTAACAACTATACAGAATCAATCACTACACCGTTGATTAAAAACAAAGCTTCTTACTGTGTTCCTTTCGCGGTATCAGGTGTAATTTTAAATCAAACAGCTAGTCAGTCAGATAAAACAACTGATTACGGTGCGGGACTTTGCGATAACCTTGCAGTAGTTACACAAAACGGAAACTCGCAACAAATCGTTCTTCAATAAACAAGAGATTACTTAAACAAAAAAACCCTTCCGATAATCGGAAGGGTTTTTTGTTTTTAAAGAACGATGTCTTTAACTTTTATATCCTGCTTTTGCTTTTTAACTATGAAGGTATCCTTATCAAGAATATTTCTTACTGCACCATATTTTGAAAAACGCTGACGGGCATATTTTTTAAGATTAGCATCACCGAGTTTAGCATAATTAGAAGCGATATCATTTACGTTTTTAATAATCTGCTCACGAATTGATTTGTAATAATCTTCCTGCATTTTTTGGTCGGCTGGCGAAGGGTAAGTATTTCCTGAAACGCTATCGGTAAGCAAACTTACAAACGGAGCATTTTTTTTCAGGTCTTCCATATTGTCGGCTAAATCTTTTAATGGAGCCAAAACTTTTTCGTTATCAGTAATCATTTTTGCAGCAGCAACATCGTTAGTGCTGTTAAACAAACTCTTTGCTTCTTCTAAACGAAAACCAACAAGTGCATCATAAGCTCTGCATTTGTCGCCCAAAGACATGTTACCTGCTTTATCGTATAATTTTGAAGCAAGCAAATAACTTCCTTTGTTCATGGTAGATGCTGCCAGTTTTTCAAGTGCTTCATCATTTTTCTTTTCGCTCAGCGCATCGCCCAAACGCATAATCAAATTGTCGGCTTCTTCGGGACGGTTATCGGCATACAAGTAATCGGCATACTTTTGAATTCCTTCTTCAACGCCTTGGCTTAAATAAGCATCAATTGCCTTTACATATTCTTTACGGTTGTAGTAAATATCTCCGGCCTGTTTGGCGCCCTCTAAACTTTTAAGTTTCAAATAAGTTTCAGCAGCTTTGTTTTCGTTGTCTCCGCCTTTGTCAAAATACTCTTTAGCTATTTGTTCGATTTTTACAGCCGCATCACCCGTAACATAGTATTCGATTGCCTTATTGTAACTGCCGGCTCCCTTCTCATAAAAACGGTCACCAATTAATCTTCCCCCTTCTTTGGTAGCATCTGCTTTGGCAAATAAACTCATCGCTTTGTTCAGTGATTTAGCCTGATTTTTATCGTCTTCGTTAAACGCCTGGTCAACATATGCTTCAGCAACTCTTTTCAATCCTTCCTTCTTCG
Organism: Bacteroidota bacterium; assembly: GCA_947476645.1. Classification (GTDB taxonomy): domain Bacteria; phylum Bacteroidota; class Bacteroidia; order Chitinophagales; family LD1; genus Bog-950. The sequence continues at coordinate 5,862 of CANJRM010000046.1, read as the reverse complement.
CTTCCTTAGTTGAAGCATTGTAAGAATTGGTTGCGTTTACTAAGTCTCCTTTTTCAAGATACGCATCACCAATTACAGCCGACATTTCCTGCGGCTTCATTCCGCCCTTCTGGAAACTTGCTTTGGCAGTATTTATGCCATCCTGTCTTTTGGCAGCATCTGCCTGAGCCATAGCTTTTTTAAGCGCTGCGTTACCTTTATCAATGTCTTTGTTCTGTGCGTTCAACTGCACCGAAACTGCCAACATCATCAAAATGCAGGCGGTTATGCTCAAAATTTTCTTGCTCATATATTTTAGATTTAGTGTGATTATGGTTTAAATGTAAAAACAAATGGCTTTTGCAAAACTTTATTTTGCCCAAAATATGCGCGTCAGAGCTATTTTGAACCCAAAACTCTCTTATTTCTGCATGTCGAAACAAAATAAACAGGCGATGCAGCGCGAAAAAATTTACGAACTTCTTGAACGCAAATACAAAGAATATAACTCCTCTTCTTTTATTGAAACCGACCCAATCTCTATTCCGCATCGCTTCGCAAAAAAGCAGGACATAGAAATTGCCGCCTTCCTTTCTGCCACCATTGCTTGGGGAAATCGTAAATCAATCATCACTTCTGCCAACAAGTTGATGAACCTGATGGACAATGCTCCGCACGATTTTGTGTTGAATCATCAGGACAAAGACTTAAAACGTTTGCTTGATTTCAAGCACCGAACTTTTAACACCACCGACACACTTTATTTTATTGAATTTCTGAAACAGCATTATTCAAAACACGAAAGTTTGGAAGATGCTTTCCTGAAAACTGAAATCAAAAACTCACAAGCCGAAACGCTTTCAAGTTTTCACAATTATTTTTTCTCACTCGAAGATTCTCCACATCGAACACGTAAGCATGTGGCTACACCAGTTCGTGGAAGTACATGTAAGAGAATGAATATGTTTCTTAGGTGGATGGTACGAAAAGATAAAAGTGGAGTTGATTTTGGAATTTGGAAGAAGCTCAAACCTGCACAACTTTTAATTCCGCTCGATGTGCATGTGGATAGAACAGCCCGCAAACTTGGATTGATTAAGCGCAAGCAAACTGATTGGGTAACTGTAGTTGAGTTAACCGAAAACTTGAAACAGTTTGATGCAAAAGACCCCGTAAAATACGACTTCGCACTTTTTGGAATTAGTGTGTTGGACAAAATGCAGATACATTAGCGCACGATGGAATTTCCTAAAACAATTTTCGATTCGTTTGAAATTGATGAACAACATCTTCCCGTTGCAAATAATGAAGAAGAAAAATTTCGGACTTTTCGTCAATTGCTTATTCAAAGAATAGAAGAACTCATTCACCGCGATTTCGAAAAACTCAAATGGATTTTGTATCGCATTGATGTGAGTGAAAAGAAACTGACTGAAGCTTTGCAGAATTCAGAAGCTGATGCTGCCACCGTTATGGCAGACTTAATTATTCAACGCCAAATTGAAAAGGCGGAAAGCAGAAAAAAATTTGGTAGTAACGAAAATGATTGGAATTTTGATGTATGAGTAAAGCAAGTAACCCTCAATTGAAAAGTTGGGTAGAAGTTAAACCTGGAAGCGATTTTCCGATTCAGAATCTTCCGTTCGGAATTTTTAAAACGGCTGATACAGATGCTCGAGCAGGAGTTGCTATTGGAGAATACATTCTCGACTTAGCTGAAATTGCAAATGCTGGGCTCTTTAATCTTTCGCTTCCACAAAAACTTACTTTCTCCTTGCCTGTGTTGAACGGTTTTATCGCCCTAGGCAAACCGATAACAAATACTGTGCGTAAAAGAGTTTCTGATTTGCTTAACGCAGAAAATGCTGAACTACGCGATAATGAAGAACTGAAAGCGAAAGCATTAATCAAACAAAGCGATGCAGAAATGCGGGAGCCTGTTTTGATTCTAAACTATACAGACTTTTATTCAAGTAAAGAACATGCGACAAACGTAGGCATCATGTTCCGAGACCCTGCAAATGCTTTGCTTCCGAACTGGAAACATTTGCCGGTTGGCTATCACGGTCGCGCTTCTTCTATTGTCGTTTCAGGAACTCCGATTAATAGACCAAAAGGACAAACAAAAGCAGATGATGCTGCAACGCCTTCATTTGGTCCAAGCAAACTTTTAGATTTTGAATTAGAGATGGGTTTCATTACCGGCAAACGAACTAACTTAGGTACAAGCATTTCAACAGCTGAAGCAGAAGATTACATTTTTGGAATGGTGTTGTTCAACGATTGGAGTGCACGTGATATTCAGAAATGGGAATACGTTCCACTTGGTCCATTCCTTGCAAAAAATTTCGGCTCAACCATGTCTCCATGGATTATAACAATGGAAGCACTGGAACCTTTCAGAGTTGAATCACCAACACAAGAACCGGAAGTTCTCCCCTACTTAAAATTTGAAGGCAAGAAAAATTTCGATATCAATTTAGAAGTAGAAATAATTCCTGAAAACGGAAAAGGCAAAACTGTTTCACGCAGCAATTTCAAATACATGTATTGGAATATGGCGCAGCAACTTGCGCATCATACTTCGAACGGTTGCAATATTCAAGTTGGCGACTTGTATGCAAGCGGCACCATAAGCGGACCAACACCAGACTCGTATGGTTCTATGCTTGAAATTTCTTGGCAAGGAAAAAATCCAATTCAAATGCCCGATGGAACAGAACGAAAATTCATTCTTGATAACGACACAGTGGTGATGAAAGGATATTGTGAGAAAGACGGAGTGCGAATCGGCTTTGGAGAATGTTCAGGAAAAATTTTGCCTGCTGTATGAGATACTATTTAATCGCTTTACTCTTTGTCATCATGGGTGCAGGTGCGCGCACCATGTTCGAAATTGCACATCAGGGATTAACACAAGAACACGGGTTAACGCCCGATGGGGAAACACAAAAACTTATTTTCCTCGCGCTTTGGTTTATTGCCATGATGATGGTAGATGTAGTTCTGCTTCGTAACAAAGAATTAAAAAGCAGAAACATTTTCATTGGATTACTTTCAGTTGGAGTTTTGGTTCCAACTATTTACAAATTCATTTCACACTGATGCTCTCGATTAATCCTACTGAAATCCCAATGTCGAAACTGCACGAGTATTTACTCAGTGCTGTTGCTCCCCGCCCCATTGCTTTTGTTTCTACTATAGATAAAGAAGGAAACGTAAATCTTTCCCCTTTTTCATTTTTCAATTGCTTTGGTTCCAGTCCGCCCACGCTTGTTTTTTCACCCGCAAGAAGTGGTAGAACAGGTGCAACCAAACACACTCACGATAATGTGTTGGAAGTAAAAGAATGTGTAGTGAACATTCCGCATTACGACATGCTTTATCAAATGAATCTCGCGGCACACATGTACCCGAAGGGCGTTGACGAATTTGAAAAAAGCGGATTGACTAAGCAGGAAAGCATAACCGTAAAACCTCCGCGCGTAGCAGAATGTTTTGTGCAACTGGAATGTGAAGTGAAAGATGTAATGGTTACGGGCTTAAACGGAGGCGCGGGAAATTTAGTGGTTTGTGAAGTGAAGATGATTCACATCAACGAAAAGGTGTTGAATGAAGAAGGTAGCATTGACCCGAACAAAATGAATTACATAGCGCGGATGGGAAAACAATTCTGGGCGCGTATTGGGGCTGAGAATATTATTTCTATTTCCGGTTTTAAAATGGCAAATGAATTAGGTGTGGGCTGGGATGAATTACCCGAGAGAATCACTCACTCCAAATATCTTTCAGGAAATGATATTGCGCGGGTTGCTTCGCTCAACACTTTTCCAACAGAAGAAGAATTACACGAATTGCGCAAAGCAGATTTTGTGGAAGACATATTTTCAGAACACAAAAATGATTTTGCAGGTTTAGAAAAGGCAATTCACCTGCGCGCTAAAATTGAAATTGAGAGAGGAAGTTTGCCGCTGGCGTTTCAGTTATTAATGCTGTCAGAGAAATCAAAAAAATAAATCATGCCGTACATCCCGCTCTTTATTCTCAAATCATTTTTACGCAGAGTTAAAAAACGTGGCGATGTTTCAAATCATCATCGCGCGCGCAAAGGTTTTGAAAAAATGATTGGAAAGCAGAATAAGCCGCTGAGCGGATTTGATTATCACCCTGAAAATGCAAATGATGTTTCCGGTGAATGGATTTTTCCACACGGTTGCGATAAAACAAAGGTGCTGCTCTACTTTCATGGTGGAGGATATTTTGTAGGAAGCACAAACACACATCGCGCGTTGGTTTCTAGATTGGCAAAGAACGCGGGCATTAGCGCCTTGAGTATAAATTATCGTTTAGCTCCTGAACATCCTTATCCCTCAGCTATCGAAGATTGCGCGAAAGTTTACGAATGGCTGCTCACAAAAAACTTTACTCCGAATCAAATTTGTTTTGGTGGCGACAGTGCTGGTGGTGGTTGTGTAATTGGAACGCTTACTTATCTACGCGACAAGAATATTCCACTACCTAAATGTGCTATTGCCATTTCTCCTTGGCTCGACCATACCTTAACCAGCGAAAGTTTTACCACCAAAGAACACATTGACCCGCTTTTATCGGCTAAAGAATTTCCAACTGTGGTTCAGTATTACATGAATGGCGCTGATACAAAATCACATTACGCTTCGCCAATTTTTCATTCTTTAAAAAAACTTCCCCCGGTATTTGTGCAGGTAGGTGAAGAGGAAATTTTACTAAGTGATTCTACAACCTTTGCAGAAAAAGCAAAGGCAGATGGCGTGGATGTTCGCTTAGAAATTTATCCGAAAATGTTTCACGTGTTTAATGCCTTCTGGAAAATTTTACCTAAAGCAAGAGAAGCAAACAAAAAACTGGGAGATTTTATGCACGCACAACTTTACGCTAACTAATTTCATCTTTAACAAAACCATTTACATGAAAAAAATTTCACTACTCCTGCTTGTTTTTTCTTTGTCACTTTCTGCCTGCAAAAAAGAAACAGAAACTAGTACTACCAATATAAACACAAATCCAGCTCCTAAAACCTACAAGGTAAAGTATACCATGGTCTGTACTGATTGCGAAGTAGTTTATGTTTCTGATACGCTTGGAACACAGTCTACCGCATTTCACCAAAACAGCACTTGGAGCTATACATTCAACGCCAAGAAAAATCAAGAGCTTCTATTTCTTGCTTACAACCAATCTTCGACTATTCAGGCAGTAACTGCCACTATATTGCTGAACGATACGATGCTGTCTACACAAACAACTTACTGTCCGTTCAACGGTGTTGCATTTTGTGCAGACACAGCCCGGTGATTTGTTTTCTTCCTAAATCCTGCACATGATTTTTGTTGTGGTTGAAAATTATACATCTAAGTTTTCCTCTTATATCAATTCAAAATTCAACTTCGGTTGCAGTTATTATTGAAGAAGAAAATTTTCAATGCCACGGGTTTTAAGAATAATCAATCGTTTAAATTTAGGAGGTCCCACTTACAACGCGGCTTACCTTACCAAATATCTCGAGCCCGAGTTTGAAACGCTATTGGTATCGGGCATGAAAGATGATGCCGAAGAGAGCTCTGAGTTCATTGTGAAAAATTTAGACCTGCATCCTGTTTATATGCCCGAGATGTATCGGGAGTTAAATCCTTTCCGCGATTACAAATCGTATTATAAACTGCGAAAGTTGATTGAAGAATTTAAACCCGATATTGTTCACACACACGCTGCAAAGGCGGGTGCGGTTGGAAGATTGGCAGCAGCACATAGCGGAGTTCCCATCATTGTTCACACGTTTCACGGACATGTTTTCCATTCCTATTTCGGAAAAACAAAAACAAGATTGTTTCTTGAAATTGAACG
>CANJRM010000045.1 GCA_947476645.1 Bacteroidota bacterium | reverse complement strand
TTGCTTCAACAGCGCTACGGAATCAAACTTGCCAATCCACAAGATGGTCCAACGGTTTTCAAAACTGTGCGTTCCATTGCCGATTATATTACGGCTCATAAAAAATAATCCTGCTCCTTTATGAAGGTGTTCATTGCGGGGAAGGGTGTCATTTCTGCCATCGGAAATAATGTAGCGGAGAACTTCGCAACACTTAGAAATTTGCAAACAGGTGTTTCACAAATTACCGTGCTTCCAACACGCTATGCCGAAACACTTCCGGCTGCTGAGGTAAAACTTTCGAATGAAGAACTAGCGCAACGTTGCGGATTAAACAGCAGTGAACCTCGCACCGCTTTTCTCAGTTCAATAGCTGCGAAAGAAGCTATTGCTGATGCCAACATTCCCGATTTTAAAAAATGGAGAACAGGTTTTATTTCTGCCAACACCGTTGGTGCAATGGATAAAACCGAAACCATTTACAAATACTATCTCGAAGATGATAACACCGACAAACTGATTGAAGAAGACCCTTATGATGCGGGATATGTAACTGAACTTGTAGCGAATCAACTAGGCATTAAAGACCATATCACTACCATCAGCACCGCTTGCTCATCATCAACAAACGCTATGGCTTATGGCGCGCGTTTGATTAAAGCTAACCAACTCGATATTGTTGTTGCAGGTGGCTGCGATGCCATGAGCAAGTTTACCTTGAACGGATTTAATTCATTGATGATTCTCGATACAAATCCATGCACACCTTATGATGAAAACCGTAAGGGTTTGAATCTAGGTGAAGGTGCGGGATATGTTGTTTTAGTTTCGGAAAAAGTTGCCGCAACTCTTGCCAAGAAACCAACCACAACCCTCAGTGGTTATGCAAATGCAAATGATGCTTTTCATCAAACAGCATCTTCGCCCGAAGGTAAAGGGAATTTTATGGCAATGCAAGGCGCATTGGAAATGAGTGGACTTTCTACCAAAGATATTGACTACATCAATTTACATGGCACAGGAACTTCGAACAATGATTTATCGGAAGGCATTGCCATTCAAAGAATATTTGGAGATGTGCCGAGGGCGAGTTCTACGAAACCGTATACGGGTCACACGCTTGGTGCTTGCGCAGGAATAGAAGCGGTGTATTCTATTCTTTCCATCGAGAACGGAATCATTTTCCCAAATCTTCGCTTTCAAACTAGAATGAAAGAATTGGAGTTCTCTCCGGTAACCGAGTTATTGGAGAACGTGGAAGTAAACCACGTGATGAGTAATTCATTTGGATTTGGGGGCAATTGTTCATCGGTCATATTTTCAAAAGCAAACTGATGGCACTCTACATAAATGGCATTGGTTGTATTTCACCTCAGCGCACTTTCGATAACTCGGAGTTTCTAGCTGAGGTAAAAGAGTATGCAACAAACCGTTTGACTTGTGTTGATGCTGATTACACGAAGTTTTTCGATGCGGGTTCTATCCGCAGAATGGGAAGATTGATGAAATACGGAACTGCTGCAGGAATGATTGCATTACGTGATGCAGGGCTCGATGTTCCCGGTGCAATTTCTACAGGCACTGCGCTTGGCTTACCCGAAGTTTCGCAGAAGTTTTTAAAGAGTTTGATTGAAGTAGACGAAACGATTGTCAGCCCGACAACTTTTATTCAGTCAACACATAACACGGTCAGTTCGAACATTGCATTACTCTGCAAATGTTTTTCGCACAACAATACTTTTTCGCACAAAGGTTTTTCATTTGAAAGTGCATTGACCGATGCGCAGTTGTTAGTTCTTGAAAACATGGACAACATACTTGTGGGGGCTTATGATGAAGTAAGCGATTACAAATATGCCGCTATGAAGAAAACGAAAGAGTTGCGCGGTGAACCTTGCAACAACTTAGATGTTTATAGAGAAAAAGGCAATGGGATAATTGCGGGAGAAGGTGCCGCATTTTTTGTTTTAGCAAAAGAGAAAACAGAAAATACTTATGGCATATTTGTCGGTAACAAAACATTCTATAAACCTGAAAGCACCGAAGAAATCAGGAATCATATTCTTTCATTTCTGAAAGAGAACAACTCATCGCTTAAAGATATTGATGTGGTGATAACCGGTATCAGCGGAGCAAAAGAAACGGATGCAACAAGAATTGATTTAAACAAAAATCTTTTCGCTGCACAAACAATTGTCGCTTACAAACATCTCTGTGGCGAATACATGACTTCTTCTGCTTTTGCGTTTTGGTTAGCTAGTAAGATGATGAAGTCGCAACAAATACCTGATGCAGTAATTCTGGAGAACAGAAACCGTTCGCCAAAAAATATTTTACTTTACAACTCGCATAAGCACAACCATTCGCTGATGCTTTTTAAAGCATGTTAAACGCGCGCTACACCCGACTGATTTTTGTTCTCCTGCTTGCTGTTCCATTGCTCACCAGTTGGGGAGTAAATAGCTTGTTGGTTTATTATCTAGTGGTGATTCTTGCTTATCTCTCAGTACTTGTTTACGGTTCTTACTTCATTCAATCTGACTTTTTTCTGCGTTCACTTTGGAAAGGAAGTAGAGATAGAAAAGCAATCGCTATTACTTTCGATGATGGACCAATGAAAGAGTTCACTCCTCTCCTGCTTGATTTACTGAAGAGCGAAAAAGTTCCTGCTGCATTTTTCTTGATTGGTAAAAATATAGAAGGAAATGAAGTGGTGGTAAAGAGAATGGTCGATGAAGGACACGTTATCGGCAATCACAGTTATTCGCATACGTATTGGTTTTCGTTGAACAAAAGTGAAGCGATGTTTAACGACATGCAGAAATGTGACGATGAAATTCTTCGTGCTACAGGAAAGAAACCAAGATTCTTTCGTCCGCCTTATGGCGTAATTAACCCGATGGTGAAGAAGGCGATTGAAAAAGGAAAATACGATTGCATCGGCTGGAGTATTCGCACGTATGATACAAATGCGAAGAGCGCAGAGCAGGTTCTCCAAAAACCTCTTAAAAACTTAAGTAACGGAGATATTATTCTGTTTCACGACTGGGGGAAGTTTACAATTGGCATTCTTTCTGTCTTCATTAAGGAAGTGCGTGCGAGAGGTTTTGAAATTGTGGGTGTAGATGAATTGCTTAAAACCAAAGCTTACTATTGATTCAATGAAAATACAGGGACTACTTCTTTTCTTTCTTTCTCTTTCTTCCAGTAAAAATTTGCAGGCGCAAACTTTTACTGCTGCAAAAGATGCAGTGGCGCTTCAAAAGAAAATCGTAGAAGCATCAACTAAAATCTCTACCATTCAATGCGATTTTACGCAGGAGAAAAACATGAGTATGCTTTCGGAGAAAGCGGTTTCAAAAGGGAAGTTTTACTTTAAAAAGGAAAGCAAAGTGCGTTTGGAATATTTAGTGCCGGTAAAGAACCTGATTGTAATGAACACCGGAAAGATGCTGATGAAGGATGATAAGAAGACTTCGCAAATGGATATGCACCGCAGCAAAGTGTTTCAGCAACTCAACAATATTATTGTGGGTTCTATCAATGGCAGTTTGTTTAACGGTAAGGATTTTATGGTGAGTCTTTCTGAAAGTAATTCCTTGGTGAAAGTGGAACTGAAACCGATTTCAAAAATGCTAAAGAGCTTTTTGAGCACGATTGTATTGGTGCTTGATAAAAAAGATTTTACAGCCACGCGCATCGAAATGAATGAAGCATCTGGCGATAACACCATTCTCTCCTTTACCGGCAAAGAAATAAACGGTTCAGTAGCCGATGGTTTGTTTGCCGTGAAATAGTTCCTTTATTTATCGCACAAACAGTAAGACATGCTTTTAGGAAGTTTCTACAACATTATGGAGTCGAGTAAAGAGGGACAAACGTATCGCGCGAAGGTGCAGTTCAATCCCTCACACGAAATATTCAAAGGACATTTTCCTGATTTGCCGGTAGTGCCCGGTGTTTGTCAAACACAAATGTTGTTGGAAACGCTTGGTCAACTGATGAACCGCCCTTTGGAATTGAAACTGGCGCATCACATTAAATTCCTCGCGCTGCTGAATCCTGAAAAGAACCGCGAACTCAACATGGAGTTTAAAATTGAAAAAGAAGAAGGCGAAAACTTTTGGGTGAATGCTGTTTATTCTACTCCCGAAGAAATGTTTTTCAGATTTAAAGGCGAAGTGTATTAATGGAGAAGAGCAACTACAAACAGAAGTTCAGAGAACTGCGTTGTTGTGTTCTCATTCCTACCTACAACAACAGCACTACGATTGCACAGGTAATAAAAGATGTGTTGGAATACAGTGATGATGTTTGTGTGGTGAACGATGGCTCTACTGACAACACACTCGAAATTCTTGCTCAGTTTCCGCAAATCAAATTACATACTTATCCGAAGAACGCGGGTAAAGGCTGGGCTTTACGTGAGGGCTTTAAGTTCGCTGTAAAGAACAGATATGATTATGTTATCACTCTCGATTCGGACGGGCAACATTTTGCAGATGATTTACCAACCATGTTGGATGCTTTAGAGAAAAATGGAAATGCTATTGTAATTGGTGCGCGCAACATGAATCAAAGTTCAGTGCCCGGTAAAAGCAGTTTCGGAAATAAGTTTTCTACTTTTTGGTTCACCTTAGAAACAGGAATTTCTGTACCTGATACACAATCGGGTTATCGTTTGTATCCGGTGAAAGCATTGGAAGGCATTCGGTTTTTTACTTACAAATATGAATTTGAAATTGAAGTGATTGTTCGTGGGTCGTGGAGCGGCTTAGACGTAATTGCTGTTCCTGTAAAGGTATATTACCCACCTGCTGAAGAGCGTATTTCACACTTTCGACCGTTTAAAGATTTTTCGCGCATCAGTGTTTTGAATACCGTTTTAGTATTCTGGACTTTTGCCTGGATAAAGCCCCGCGATTTTTTTCGCCACATAAAAAAAAACGATTGGCGGAAACTGCTTGAAGAGCATTTGATACGCTCGCATGAAACACCTGCGGTAAAAGCATGGTCAATGTCGCTAGGTGTTTTTTTTGGCATCACTCCTTTCTGGGGTTTTCAAATTTGGTTCGTTATTTTTTTCGCGTGGGTGTTTAAATTGAACAAAGCGCTTTCTATTCTGGCTTCCAACATCAGCATTCCTCCAATGATTCCGTTTATTGTTTTCGCGAGTTATCAATCGGGTAGAATCTGGTTAGGAGGTAATGCCATGAGTTTAAGTTTCAGTGAAAACTTAAAACCTGAAATGATTGGCAAAAACTTTTTGCAGTATGTGGTAGGAAGTTTTACTCTTGCTGCAATGGTGGCGTTTGTTGTATGGGTGGTTACTTATGTTTTGGTTCACGTTTACAAAAAAGCAAGAGCATAAAAAAAGCCGCTACGAATATTCGCAACGGCTTTCTATTTATCTTCAACACTAAATCACTCGTCTTTCAAATTCAATATCACTTCTTTTCCGCCAATCACCCCTCGTATCATCCCGCCTTTCTCTACTCTTATGGTTTCATATTTATTTTCAATAAGCACCTTACCTTGCTTATTTATCATACCAGCCAATCCATCTCTCCGTGTAATAGCCCAAGGACCGTGGAAAGGACCGATATCTCCATAAATATTATCTACTAAAACTTTACCAGTCATAGTAATAATACCTATTAAACCTTTCTTAGTGGTATAAGCCAGCGCATCTCTTCCAAACGCCCCGATGTGGTCATACTGAGGTTTGATAATTTCCTTGCCATCCTGTGAAATAATACCGCATTTGCCGTTTTTCCATGCTATGGCAACTCCCTGATTGAATTTTTCAATTTTATCATACTGTTGGGTTGCTTCCTGTGCAAACAATGATGCTGTAAGCACTACTAAAATGAGACTAAATAATTATTGATTTTTTGTTTTACGAAACTAAGAATGTAAAACTAAAAACAAAATGAGGGAAATCAGTTTGTAAGAATACGTTGAATAAGTGAATAACATTTTACGAACACATTTTCTATTTAAATATTTTAGCGCCACACTGCTAAAAACTTCTGCTGCGCTCATGAAAAGTAAATTCCTTCTGCCTTTTCTTACCCTTGGGTTCATTTGTTGTATCGGTCTTTTTTTCAATCCTGCTCCTTATGTAGTTAGTTCTTCAAACCTTAATCCAGCAGATATTGCCTGGATGCTTACTGCTGCGGGTTTGGTTTTGCTAATGACACCCGGGCTTTCTTTTTTCTATGGAGGAATGGTGAGCAAAAAAAATATCATCAGCACCATGCTGCAAAGTTTTGTGGCGCTGGGGGTAATTACCGTGTTGTATGTGTGCGTGGGTTTTAGTTTATGCTTTGGTGAAAGCTTTCATGGTTTAATCGGCAATCCGTTTACCTATTTCATGTTTCGCAATGTAGATATGAATGCAAATTCATTGTTGTGTCCAACTATTCCGTTGCTTTTGTTTGCCGTGTTTCAATTGAAGTTTGCCATCATTACTCCCGCCCTCATTACAGGAAGTTTTGCAGAGCGTGTAAAGTTCAATGCTTATCTGCTTTTCATTTGCCTGTTCTCCATTTTTATTTACGCGCCCCTTGCCCACTGGACCTGGCATCCTGAGGGTTTCCTTCATAAATGGGGAGTTCTTGATTTTGCAGGTGGAACCGTGGTGCACATGAGTGCAGGCTATGCAGCACTTGCAGGCGCAATGATTCTGGGTCATCGTACTTCATTTGGTGATAACAAACATCAGGAGCCCGCTAATATTCCGTTTGTAATTCTTGGAACAGGAATGCTTTGGTTTGGTTGGTTTGGTTTTAATGCGGGTTCATCGTTAGGAGCCAATACAACAGCGGTGCTTGCCTTTGCGACAACCATTGTTGCGAGTGCAGCGGCTATGATGGCGTGGATTTTTTTCGATGCCATTCGCGGAAAAAAGATTTCGGCAATGGGAGCTTGCATTGGTGCGGTAGTAGGCTTAGTGGCGATTACTCCTGCAGCAGGTTTTGTTACCATACCTCATGCATTGTTCATTGGGTTTATTTCATCTATCGTGAGCAACCTAGCGGTGCGTGCAAAAAACAAATACAACTTAGATGACACACTCGATGTATTCCCCTGCCACGGTATTGGCGGTATTTCCGGTATGATTCTCACCGGAGTTTTTGCGAAAGATGTGGGCTTGTATTACGGACACACCACTACTTTTTTCTATCATATTATTGCGTTGGTTATTGTGAGCATTTACACTTTCGGTGGTTCATATATCCTCTATAAAATCACTGATAAAATTGTTCCCTTGCGGGTGAGTTTACAGGACGAAGAAGATGGTCTTGATTTTACACAACATGGCGAAACGTATAAACTGAAGAAGCCATTGATGAAATCTGAAACAATAAATTAAGCCACTGAAAATCGTTGTTCTGATTTGATGAAGGTGACAGGATGTAATTTGCGTTTTACTTATTCGTTCTATTGAAGTCAATAAAATCTATTGTAACTAATTACAAAGCTGAAAGCATGCAAAAAAAATATTCCCTCTCTTTCATTTTCGCAACAGGATTACTTCTGCTTGTTCTTGTTTCCATGAATTCGTGTAAGAAAGAGAACATTCATTTTCAATACAAAGTAAATCTTACGCCTTACTGCTTGGCTGAAACTACCAATAACTTTGGCTATCCGAAAGTGTATACCATCAATACTGATGATATTGCCGCTGCGTTTGATGCGGCAGGTTATTACTTTTATACGAACAGAATTGTTTCAGCAAAATTTACGAGTTGCAAAGTATCAGTAGCTACCGACAGCATAACATTGAAAGACGTGAACGGAATAAATGTACTTATCAGAAAAATAAACGATACCGGTTTGGGTAACCAAGTATGTTACGCTAATCCAACCGACACACTTTTGCGTTCAACTTCTTTTCAAATGACCGGTGGCGATATCAACGGTATTTTTAGTCTTGAACAGTTTCAAATGCTGGTGCTTACATTTAATCAAACTTACGGAAATCGGGCTATATGCCTGCAGCCTTATGATGTGATTTTAGATTTTGAGCTTAAAGCCGATGCCAAAAAGTAAGGTTACTCACACCCCGTTTACATTCCACACATTCATCAGGTTTAAGTTTTTACTTTCGCTTTTATGAGTAAAACTATTGTTGCCCCTTCGGTACTCAGTGCCGATTTCGGAAATTTACAACGCGATATAGAGATGCTGAACAGCAGCGAAGCCGAGTGGATTCACGTGGATGTAATGGATGGCGTTTTTGTTCCGAATATTTCTTTTGGTATTCCGATAATGAAAACAGTTGGAAAACACTCTACCAAGTTTAACGATGTGCATTTAATGATTGTGCAACCCGAAAAATATGTGCAGCAATTTCGCGATGGTGGCGCACATCAAATTACCGTGCATTACGAAGCCGTTACTCACCTCGACTCAGCTATTCACTTAATAAAATCTACAAGGGCAAAAGTAGGTGTGGCATTAAATCCGGCTACTCCTGTTTCGGTTTTAAAAGATGTTATTCAACTGCTCGATTTAGTTTTAATTATGAGTGTGAATCCCGGCTTTGGCGGACAAAAATTTATTCCTTATGCCACTCGCAAGGTAGCTGAGGCAAAAGCATTAATTCTTAGTTCAGGTTCATCGGCAAAAATTGAAGTAGATGGCGGTGTAAGTATACAGAACGCCAAAGAACTTGTTGATGCAGGTGCCGATGTTCTTGTAGCAGGTAATGCGGTATTTGGTTCAGCAAATCCATTGCAAACAATTGCAGAAATCATAACCGCTTCTGCAAAATAATCTAAGTCAATCTGCGTTTAGCTTCCCGATGTTCAGAAAAATCATTCCTCTTTTTATTTCCTTCTTCATCAGCGCAATTTTGTTTGCGCAAAGTTTCGGTACGTTAACGGGAACAGTGAAAGATTCTTCGGGAAGAAGTTTAGATAATATTACGGTTCTGGTGGAAGAAGAACAGAAATATAACACCAGTACCGATGCCACAGGGCATTTCACGTTGAAAGTTCCTGCCGATAAAAAAATTACGATTGTATTTTCTTCTCTCAACACGGTTCCTTATCGCGGCAGAATTTCGGTGAAGCCGGATGAAACTATTTCTATCAATCAAACTGTTTCGCTAAAAATGAATGTGAAACAGGATGTAAATATTATAGGCGACAGAAAAGACAATGTGGTTAGCACAGTTGATATTAAGAACCAACAAATGATTGCTTCGGTCAATGAAAGTTTCGAATCGAATTTGCAGTTTCAGGGTTTGGGTGTTTCTAAGAACAATGAGTTGAGTTCGAGCTATTCGGTGCGCGGAGGAAACTTTGATGAGAACTTAGTTTACGTGAATGACTTTGAAGTGTATCGTCCTTATTTAATTCGCAGCGGACAGCAGGAAGGTTTGAGTTTTATCAATGGAAACATGGTGAGCAACGTGAAGTTTTCATCGGGAGGATTTCAGGCGCGCTACGGAGATAAAATGAGCAGTGTGCTCGATGTTACTTACAAACGCCCGAAAGGTTTTGGCGGTTCGTTCTATGCGAGTTTATTGGGTGTGGGCGGACATTTAGAAGGTTGCGATAAAAAACAACGCTTCACTTTTATTGTAGGTGTGCGTCAGCGTTTGAGTCAATATGTTTTAAAAAGCTTAGACACCAAAGGCGAGTACTCTCCTAACTTTTTAGATGTGCAGGGGTTCTTTACTTATCGGGTTCATCCCAAACTTACGATTGAATACATTGCTAATTACTCGCGCAATCAGTTTGTGTTTAAACCTGTTACCCGCGAAACAAGTTTCGGATTGCTGACCGATGTAAAAAAGCTCACCGTTTATTTCGATGGTCAGGAGTCAGATCAATATCAAACAGCATTGAACGGACTTTCATTCAACTATACTCCAAATGAAAACCTGCTGATTAAGTTTCTGGGCTCTTATTATCTGAACCGAGAGAAAGAAGCGTATGATATTTTGGGAGAGTATTATTTAAGTCAAGTAGAAAGCGATTTAGGAAAAGAAAACTTCGGAAAGGTGTTGTATTCGCTTGGTGTGGGTGGTTTGCATGATTGGGCGCGCAATACGTTGAACAGCGATATTTATTATGGCGGCACACGCGGTTCGTGGTTTAAGAAAGGGCACAACCTTCAATGGGGTGTTGACTACAAACACGAAATTATTAACGACAAAATAAGCGAGTGGAACCGTTTAGATTCTGCGGGGCATTCAATGCCGTATAGTTTCAATACAGATTATACCAATCCTTATGTGGTGGGAACCGACACCTATTACACTGCTGTAAAAAATGAAATTGGTTACGACCGTGTGCTTCGCTCGAACACCAACTTAAACGCCAATCGCGTTTCTGCTTTTATACAGGATACATGGAAATTTGGCGACACTTCGAAATTCACGTTCAACTACGGTGTGCGTTTTCAGTATTGCGATGTAAACAAAGAACCCATCATTACTCCGCGCATTCAGTTTAGCTACAAACCAAAAGGCAAAGCCGATATTGTGGTTACTGCTTCGGCAGGAACTTACTACCAGCCGCCTTTCTATAGAGAGATGCGCGATTTGAACGGCAACGTGAATACAAGTCTTCGCGCACAAAAATCTTTTCATGCCGTGCTTGGATTAAACTATGCGTTCAAAGCATGGAAACGAAACTTCAGTTTCACTACAGAAGCGTATTACAAATACATGTGGGACTTAGTTCCTTATAAATACGACAACGTGCTCATTCGCTATTTCGGCACCAACTCTTCAAAGGGTTATGCTGCCGGAGTTGATTTGCGATTGAATGGTGAATTGGTGGAAGGCGCAGAAAGCTGGATTAGTTTGAGTTTAATGCACACAGCCGAAGATATTATTGGCGATAAATACACCGCTTACTATGATTCAAGCGGCAAGCAGATTTCATACACTACAAAAAACCTTTCGAAGATTGCTGATACAGCCGTTGTTTATCCCGGCTACATTGACCGACCAACGAATCAACTCGTAAGTTTTGCCATGTTCTTTCAGGATTACATTCCAAAATTCAAATTCATTAAAGTGCATTTGAGTATGGTGTTTGGTACCGGCTTGCCTACAGGTCCACCGGGTAACGACCGTTATAAAGATAAACTCACGCTCCCACCCTATCGCAGAGTGGACATTGGTTTCAGCGGACAATTGTGGAATCCTATTTGGGCGAAGAACAAAACCATTTTCAATCAGGGCTTGAAAGGTGTTTGGATTTCGTGTGAGGTGTTTAATATTTTCGGAATTACGAATACGGTTTCTTATCTGTGGGTGCGCGACATCAACAATACCCAATACGCGGTGCCTAATTATCTTTCGTCACGAAGGATTAACGCGAAGTTAATTGTGAATTTCTAGTTTAAGAGTTGGGAATACCTGTTTAGTGTTTGCATGAACGCATTTAAGGGTAGCTAACACGCGTACGAAGGTAGGTAATACGCCTACGAGGGTTGCGAATATGCCTTTAAGAGTAAAGAATACGGGTTTAAAATTTTTGCGAATCCATTTAAGAGTTGCGAATACGCGTTTAAAGGCTGCGAATATGAGTTTAGAGGTAGCGAACACGCGTTTAAAAGTGACGCATAGGCAGATGGACATAGAGAATATGCATTTAGTAGTGACACATAGGCAGGTGGAGGTAGAAAATAAGGGTTTAAAAACAGAGAAATTTCGGATTTCGGATTGCGGATTGAGGGCTGAGTGAGATGCAGGAAATAAGCCGAAGTCTCTAACTTCGTTTTAAACAAACTCTGCTACTCCAAGCCCCAACGGCCTGTCTCGCACTTCTTGCGGCAGGCGTTATACAATAGCGAGCGGGCAACGCCCCTCGCGCCTTAGTGCCTGAACCGGGCAAAGAGTTAACACAAAAAAAAATCCTGCCACATACTTGTTTTTTTTAAACTACGTTCTTAGTTTTATCAACTAAAACGTAAGCCATGAGAAGAGAAAAACATTTCACCGATGGTCTTAAACATACCGATGTAGAAAGACTTGCATTATCGGGTCCGGTAAAACAGGTAATGGAAATAACCTACCATGCGCAAATAGAAGCAGGAAAGGTAGTGCAGGGTAATATAGAAGCAGAGTATGCTCATAGCAACACCAATTACATTATCACTTTCAATAAAGAAGGCGGCAGAGTAAAAGAGCAGTCGTATGGCGTAAATGACAGCGAAATTGACACCTACGATGAAAAGGGGCGCAAAATTGAATCGCTGAAATACTATAGCGGAAACTTCCACAGCAAAACGATCTATGTTTACGATAACCTCGACCACCTCATAGAACATACACAAACCGATAAGGATGGCAAATTGAGTTTTCGTGTGATAACCAGCTTTAATGACCTGGGGCAACAAACAGAATCAATTCATTATTCAGGAGAAGAACAGAAAATACTACAAAAAACCGTTTACACTTATCTCGATACCATTTTCGAAACCAACGGCATTAAACATCGCAAACTGCTTTCGAGCATACAGTATAAAGGCGATGGAACCGTTGACTACTCGTATATTAATACTTACGATGAACGTGGGAATCAAATTGAAAACAGATGGGAACACTCCGATGAAAAGAAAAAAAAATACGACAGACGCCAAACCCAAAAATACAACGAGCACAACGACTGTATTGAATTTATTCTTTACAACTCCGATGGCAGTGTAAAAGACGTATATAACTACACCTATCAATACGACAGCGAAGGCAAAAAAATTGTTCCCCCGCGCACAGACCCGCCTTACGACCCTTATGCCTTAGAGCCAGGTGAAACCGAAGAACTCGAAAAAGACCATCACGGCAACTGGATTAAGAAAACGCTTTTCTTCGAAAAGAAACCAGTCAACATCATGCTTCGGCAAATCAGTTACTACGGTGAAGATTCTGAAAACCAACCCGAGTTTATACATCCAATTACCTTACAGGCACCCGCAGAAATAAAAGACACCACCGATAACATCGAAGACTTAGAGCCCGAACAGGCTAAATGGTTAGCCGAGGGAACTAACACTGCCGAAGTTTTTCCCGCGCATAGATATTATGTTATGATGTACAAAGAAGTTCCGTCTGTAGTTACGTATGTAAACTCTTACATAGAAGCTTTTGCGGTTTTAAAGAAAATGCAGGAAGATTATGGTGCGCGCATCATTCATTCAGCGGGCAGTTCATGGAGCGGTTGGAGAGAACGCCTTAGCCGCTACACCCTCAGCTTTAAGCATTACCCGGGTTATATACTTCAAGCAACCGGTATCAACCGGTATGATGAAGATGAGTACGTGGTGCCTACTTACATTGATAAATTGATTGACCGCGATGACTATGTTCATTTCAGTCAGTTTGTTTTATACCGTCCCAGCCAAGCCTCGGGGAAACGAAACGATTGGTTCGAAGAAAGCATACTCGAAGAAATTGACGAATGCACACTCAGAAGAAAACCTGAAAAACCATTTATCCATATCATAGAAACAACTCAAGGCGGCTTTGTAATGAAGGAGCACCCGGTAGATGATGATTTCGAAATACGCGATTTGGATGTCAATTATGGTTACGGCTTTCAGCAGTTTCATACGGAACTTATGCAGCGGTTTAACAGCAGCACCAAGGGCTTAGTGTTGTTTCATGGCGAGCCGGGCACCGGCAAAACCTATTATATACGCCACTTGCTGCGCAAAATGGTAGATAACCGCAAAGTGGTTATTTACATGCCGCCAAACATGGTTGACCACTTAACCGAACCTGCGTTTATGACTTTTTTGGCAGCAGAAGTACGCGATTTTTCAGCCGCAGGAAATTTTTGCGTGCTGCTTATTGAAGATGCCGAGCCACTGCTGGCTAAACGGCAGGAAGGTGTGCGCATACAGGGGGTAACTAATTTGCTTAACCTAAGCGATGGCTTACTCAACGATATGCTCAACCTGCAAATCATTTGCACCTTTAACGTTGACCTTAAAAAGCTCGATAGTGCATTGCTTAGACCGGGTCGTTTAATAGCGCGCAAAGAGTTTAAACCGCTCAGCGAATTAGATGCTAACCTGTTGGCTCAACGCCTTGGTATAAAACATCACTTTACCGCACCGGCTACGCTTAGTGAAATCTATGCCATGCGTAAAAACCAAAACACGCTAATACACGATGTAACACCCGACAGAGATGCTTCTACTTTATTAGATGATTTGTAGTTAGTGACTCAGTTCAATTTACTTACCGCAAAATGTAACGCTGAGTTGGTCGACCTTTAGACAGCCTCAAGGCGACAGAACTATCTTGTCACGTTGAGCTTGTCGAAGCACCCTCGACAAGCTTGCTCATTCACTCTCTTTTCTCCTCTTCTATCCTCTTTATTTTCTCCGCCAAACAAACGGGGCAAAAACAATCTGAGTTATCGGTAGGTGTAATCTTTGGCAGTTCCATACACCAGCAGGTTTTAGAAACCGAGTCGCTTCCGCATTCGAAGGCTGTGCCGCATTTAGTACAAGATTTTTGCATGGTGAATTCTATTTGAGTTCTGTTTTCAAATCTATGCGTTAAATCTGTTTATTTTAATTTCTGAATAACCTTATACCAATACTGTTTACTAATTTTGCTCTATGGATCGTGAAATACTCTCAATAAAACGCAAAGCACTTCGCATTAATCTTGACCAATCTATCTATGGCACCTTTGCCGAAATAGGTGCGGGTCAGGAAGTAGTTCGTAATTTTTTTCAGGTAGGTGGTGCATCGGGCACAGTGGCAAAAGCTATGAGTGCTTACGACATGACTTTCTCCGATGCTATTTACGGTGCCGAGGGTTCGGGAAGATATGTGAGTGAGTCGCGTCTCAAGAAAATGCTCGACCATGAGTTTGAATTATTGGAAGAGCGTTTACAAGATGATAAGTATGATAAGAAGAAATTCTTTGCCTTCTCCAATACCTGCACCACCCTTAACTTTAAAAAAGACAACGACCCGCATGGCTGGATGGGCGTGAAATATCAACTCAAGCCACATACAGAACCTAACGAAGTAATTATTCACGTGCGCTTAAAGGGAACAGATAGTTTATACCAGCAGCGCGTTATTGGTGGCATAGGAACTAATTTGCTTTTTGCCTGCTATTGGTATTACGACCAAATGGAAGATTTTATCGAATCGTTGCTCGATAATCTTTCTACCGACCAGGCAGAAATTGATATGATACGCGTGAAAGGTCCCGACTTTGCAGGTGTAGATAATCGCTTACTGGCGCTTGAACTGGTAAAGAAAAACTTTACTGACGCTACCATTTTCGCAGCAAATAAAGAAGTGTATCAACCAAAAGATATTCTCTACAAAAAAAATATTCTGTGCTTGCGCGGTCGTTTCCGTCCGGTTACAAAAGTGAACGAAGATATGATGAAATGCGGTTTGGAATATTTTAAAAAGGAAGTTCCGAACGATGACGATTTAGTAGTGCTTTCTGAAATTACACTCAACAATCTTGCAGGTGATGGTGATTTTGAAAATAAAGATTTTTTAGACCGTGCCGATATTCTCTGCAATCTCGGTCACACGGTTATGATTTCTAACTGTCACAAACACGATAAGCTGATTAACTATCTCGACTTGTGTAAACCACAACGCATTGGAATTATCCTCGGCATCTTAAACATTGTTGAACTCTTCAACGAAAAAAATTACAAGAATGCCGAGGGCGAACTGCTTCATTATTTCGGAGAAATATTTATGCGCAACACGCGCATGTTGGTATATCCGTACCAACCCGATAAAGACCGCCCTGTAATTACTACCGAAAATTTAAAAGTGAGCGAATCACTCGTTCATCTCTTTACCCATTTAAAAACCAATAAATTTTTGGTGGACTTAGATGGCTACGACAAAAACGTGTTGCAGATATTTTCTCCTAAAGTTATTCAAATGATTAAAACAGGTGAACACGGTTGGGAAGAAATGGTGCCCGATACAGTTGCCGATTTCATAAAGGATAACTGCCTCTTCGATTATCCGTGTGAGGTTTCTTAAATCTTCTTTGCAGAATCTTCGCTTAAATATTTTCATCTAAACGCACCGGTTTACTACACCTGCATTGGTTTAATTTATATAATTGCTGTTGATAAAAAATTTTGCGAAGTTTAGTTTTGCATTACATTTAACCAACCAAAAAACAAAACAATGGAAAATAACCAAGGCGGAGGAAACAAGAAAGTATACGTTGCTATCATTGCTCTTTTGCTCCTGATTAACGGAGTAGCGCTTTACCTTCTTTACTCTGAAAACAAAGCCAAAAAAGATTTAGGCGAACAGAAAGTTGCGCTTGAAAACGACTTCAAAAACCTGACCGATACCCTGGATGCCAAGAAGATGGAATTGGAATCTTTCAAGGGAAAGAATGCAGAACTGGATAGCGTAATCAGTGTTCAGCAAGGTGAAATTGACAAACAGAAAAAAACCATTTCAGGTTTGTTTGCTAAAGGCAAAATGACCAGTCAGGAATTGGCTAAGGCTAAAGAAATGATTGCTCAATACGAAACTTCTATTGCCGAAATGAAGAAACAGATTGACCAACTCGTGCAGGATAAACAAGTGCTGACCTCACAAAATCAGCAACTTTCAACTGACCTCAATAGCGAAAAACAAACGACTTCGCAATTGAGCGAGCAGAACAAAGGACTCAGCAAAAAAGTTGAACTGGGTTCGTTGCTTCAATTGAGAAACATTGCTGTAGAAGCAATTTCTAAAAAGAAGAACGGAAAAGAAGTGACTGAAAAGAGAGTGAAGAAAGCTGAAAGTCTTCGTATATCATTCGAAACCGGTGATAACAAAGTGTTGGAAACAGGAAGCGTAAGTTTGTATGTGCGTATTCTTAATCCTAAAGGCGAAACTATTTCTGTAGCCGACCAAGGTTCAGGAACATTGAAACTTGCTGACAACGGAGAGAATGTTCAATACACTAAGAAAGCAGATTTTGACTGGAGCCAAACCAATAAGAAAGTAGTGGTTTACTGGAGTCAGAATGTAAAAGATGCAGGAACTTACAAGGTAGAAGTTTACCAAAGCGGTTATATCATCGGTCAGGGACAAGTGGAATTGAAATAAAAAATAAGAACTTGTTATAAAGAAAGGTGCGGAAATACTTCCGCACCTTTTTTATTTATGAAGTTCAAGTTTATGTTTGCCTTTCATTCAAACTAAAAACAAAATTATGCGTGAGGCTTTTATTTATGATTCTATACGCACACCGCGCGGCAGAGGAAAAAAATCAGGTTCTCTTTACGAAGTAAAAGCTATTGATTTAGTAGCCGGACTTTTGCGCGAACTGCGCAAACGCAATAAAGATTTTGATACATCTTTAGTAGATGATGTAGTGCTGGGTTGTGTAACTCCTATTGGTGAGCAGGGCGGTGACATTGCTAAGATTGCAACCATGTATGCCGGTTGGGATTTATCTTCAGGTGGAATGCAAATCAATCGTTTTTGTTCTTCGGGTTTAGAAGCTATCAACCTTGCGGCTATGAAAATTCGTAGCGGTTGGGAAGAATTAGTGGTTGCAGGCGGAGTGGAAAGCATGAGCCGCATACCTATGGGCAGCGATGGTGGTGCGTGGTATCTTGACCCCGCTGTAAACTCAGCATTGGGTTTTATTCCACAAGGTATTAGTGCCGATTTAATTGCTACACTTGAAGGCTTTACGCGTGAAACAGTAGATAACTACGCACTTGAATCGCACCGCAAAGCAGCACACGCACGCAAGAGCGGTTACTTTAAAAAGTCTGTAGTCCCTGTAACCGACCAAAGCGGAATCAACATTCTTGACCACGATGAAACCATTCGCGAAGATGCTTCGATGGATGCCATGGCTAAACTTTCTCCATCGTTTTCCATGCCTGGTGAATTTGGTTTTGATGCTGTAGCTATGCTTAAATATTATGAACTCGAACAAATCAATCACGTGCACACTCCCGGTAATTCATCGGGTATTGTGGATGGTGCAGCAATAACTTTAGTTGGTTCAAAAGAAGCTGGCGATAAACTTGGATTGAAACCGCGCGCACGCATTGTTTGCGCGGCTGTTACCTCTGCCGAGCCAACCATTATGCTTACAGGTCCTGCATTAAGTGCAAAGAAAGCGTTGAAAGTTGCGGGAATGAAAAGCAGTGATATTGATTTGTGGGAAATGAACGAAGCATTCGCCAGTGCCGTATTGAAATTTCAACGCGAAATGAACATTAGCGATGAAGCACTAAACGTAAACGGAGGTTCAATTTCTATGGGGCATCCGCTGGGTGCTACAGGTTCTATCCTCATTGGCACTGTGCTCGATGAATTGGAAAGAACCAATAAATCTACCGGCCTAATTACACTTTGTGTAGGTGGCGGAATGGGAGTGGCTACAATTATTGAACGGGTGTAAACTACTCCTCTCCCTTCCACTTCTTGGTTCCCTGATAAATACTATAGCGGAAAAAGCGGCATTCCAACTGTCCGTTGTAAACCGTAATGCGCTTTGAAGTGCTCAGCCCAACATTTTTAAGCGCTTCAAGATTCGAAGAAATTATCCAGCACTCGTAGCCCGCATATTTCTTTTTAAACGTATCGCCAACTTTGTGGTAGAGTTCCCAGATATCGTCCTTGACCATGCGCTCGCCATAAGGCGGGTTCATCAGCAAAATTGGTTTGTTGCCAACTGTCGCAGGCGCATCGCTTTCTAAAAAGTCAGCACAGCGAATGCGAATCATGTCTTCGGTTTTTGAACGCTTCACATTTTCTTTTCCTTTGCGCGCCACATGGGGCGAAAGTTCAATACCATAGAGCGCAATATTTTCGGTAGAAATTCTTTCAATGGCATTGCCGTGAATTTTTTCCCACAGTTCCTGGTTATAAGGCAGAAACTGTTTCCAGTTCATGAAGCCGAAATTCTCGCGAAAATATCCTGCAGGAATATTTGCAGCCAGCATAGCAGCTTCAATTAAAATAGTTGCCGAGCCGCACATCGGGTCAATGAAAGTGCTGCGCATATCCCACTCGCTCAACTGCACCAAACCCGCTGCCAGCACTTCGTTGATAGGAGCCAGATTTGTTTTTTCGCGATAACCGCGCTTGTGTAACGAATCACCCGAGCTATCGAGCGCAATCACACATTTGTTTTTGGCAATGTGCAAATGCAAACGCAGCGTAGGATTATCTAAATCAACTGATGGTCGTTTGTCATCGCATATCTCCCTGAAACGGTCGCAGATGGCATCTTTAGTTTTTTGTGAAATGTATTGCGAGTGATTGAAAATTTCGGTGTTCAGCACCGTATCAATAGCAATGGTATCATCAACTGTAATCAGGTTTTCCCACTCAATACTTTTCACCTTTTCATACAGTTCATCCTCGTTGTTTACTTCGAACTCGGCAAACTGAACCAACACGCGTAACGCAGTGCGCAACAGCAGATTCGCTTTATACATTACACCTACGTTGCCTTCAAAACTCACCGCGCGGTTATGCACTGCGGGGTTTTCAGCTCCCAGTTTCAGCAGTTCTGCCATGCACAAATTCTCTAAACCGTAAATGGTTTTAGCCACCATTTTGTAATTTGTTTGCCCGTCAGCCGCTATCGGAAATAAATTCATGGTGGCAATGATAGAAAGACTTGCTGCTTAATTCACCACACACCTTTTTGTTTTCTCCACTTAGCATTGGGAACAACTACGTTACCGCAAAGAGGTGTTGCACTTACATTTGAGAACTGAATGAAAAAGCTTAGCGACATCCTCAAAGGTATTTCTGTTCTTGAATCGGTAGGTTCAATTGATGTGCCTGTTTCGGCATTGCAAATGGACAGCCGCAAAGTGAAGAGCGGTGATTGTTTTATTGCTATCAAAGGAACAGCAAGTGACGGGCACAACTTTATTTCGAAGTGCATTGAGCAGGGAGCGAATGCTATTGTGTGCGAGAATCTTCCAGTGGAGACCATTCCGCACGTCAGCTACATACGCGTAAAAGACTCTTCGAAAGCACTTGGTGCAATGGCGAATAATTTTTACGAACGACCTTCTTCAAAAATGAAAGTGGTTGGCGTAACGGGTACCAACGGAAAAACTTCGGTGGTTACGTTGTTGTTCCGGTTGTTTCGCGCACTTGGCAAAAATGTTGGACTGCTTTCTACGGTGCAAAACCAAATCAACGAAGAAATTATTCCGAGCACACACACTACTCCCGATGCTATTACACTCAACGCGCTGATGAAACAAATGGTAGATGCCGGTTGCGAATACTGTTTTATGGAAGTGAGTTCACATGCCGTTGACCAAAACAGAATTGAAGGATTGAAATTTACTGGCGGTGTGTTTACCAATATTACACACGACCATCTCGACTATCACAAAACATTTGAAAACTATCTGAAGGCGAAGAAACGTTTCTTCGATGAGTTACCTTCAACTGCTTTTGCATTAACCAATGCCGATGACCGAAACGGAAACGTGATGTTGCAAAACACAAAAGCCGCCAAGCACAATTACGCACTCAAAACTCCAAGCGATTTCAAAACAAAAATTATTGAGAATGGTGTTGCGGGTCTTCAGTTAGACCTTGACAATATTGAAATGCACACGCGTTTGATTGGCGAATTCAATGCCTATAACCTTACAGCAGTTTATGCAGTGGCGCGTTTGCTCGATGTAGAAAAATTGGAAGCACTCACTATTCTTTCATCGCTTACTCCACCCGAGGGACGCTTCGACCAAATCATTTCTGCGAATGAAAAAATTGTAGGCATAGTTGATTACGCACACACCCCCGATGCGCTGAAAAATGTTTTGCAAACGATTCAGGCGGTGCGCAACGGAAATGAAAAAGTGATTACCGTAGTTGGTTGCGGAGGAGACAGAGATGCTACGAAGCGACCTATCATGGCAGAGATTGCCTGCAAGTTTTCTAATCAGGTAATTCTCACTTCCGATAACCCGCGCAGCGAAGACCCAAATGAAATTCTGAAACAGATGTATGCAGGGGTTCCTGTAACCGATAAACGAAAAGTGCTTACGATAACCGACCGCAGAGAAGCGATTAAAACAGCAGTTACGCTTGCAAACGGAACCGACATAATTCTTTTAGCAGGAAAGGGACACGAAAAATATCAGGAGATAAAAGGAGTAAAAAATCATTTTGATGATAAGGAAGAGTTGAAGAACATTTTTGAAGAAATGAGAAAGTAAAAATCAGACCATGAACAAAGCAATTCAAAACGCATGGGAATATTTAAAGGGCGACAAAAGCATTTGGCTCGTGGTGCTTATGCTCTTCGGCATTTCAATGCTTGCCGTTTACAGTGCTACCGGCACACTCGCTTACGCTAAAGAAGTTGACAGTAGCTACTACCTCATTAAACAGGTTTCACTCACCATCTTCGGCATGCTGTTGATGTTCGGCACGCACATGATTAACTACAAATACTATTCGCGCATTGCGCAAATCCTTTGGTTCATTTCTATTCCGTTGTTGATTTACACCATGTTCTTCACTAAATCTTTGAACGATGCGAACCGTTGGATTACACTACCGGTTGTTGGATTAACTTTTCAAACTTCTGACTTAGCCAAGCTTGCACTCATTATGTTTTTAGCAAGACAGCTTTCGCAAAAGCAAGAACAAATCACCGACTTTAAAGAAGCGTTTCTTCCTATTTTACTTCCTATAGTTGTAACCTGTTTACTCATTGCTCCTGAAAATCTTTCGACTGCAGCTATACTTTTCTGCACTTCCGTTTTTGTAATGTTCATTGGCAGAATTGCCTTGAAACACATTGCTATGTTGTTTGGCGTGAGTTTAATTGCGGGTGCAATTTTCTTTGCATTGCTTTTTCTTTTACCCGATACCATGATGAAAGGAAGAATGCAGACATGGAAAAATCGTATTCACAATTTTACTCAACACCGCGATGCAGAAGATGAAGACTACCAGGTTTTGCAGGCAAAAATTGCAATTGCAAAAGGTGGTTTGTTGCAATTAAATCCCGGAGGCAGCACACAACGCAACTTTTTACCACAGGCATATAACGATTTTATTTACGTCATTATTATTGAAGAATATGGCTTACTCGGTGGTGCAGCAATTGTTTTTCTCTATCTCTTCTTTCTCTATCGCTGCATTCGAATTGTTATCAATGCGCCAAAAGCATTTGGTGCCCTGCTTGCAGTAGGTTTAGGCATTGCACTCGTCACGCAAGCTATGATAAACATGGCTGTTGCTGTAAATCTTCTTCCTGTAACCGGAGTTACACTTCCATTGGTAAGTATGGGGGGAAGTTCTGTTATCTTTACTTCTATAGCCTTTGGAATTATTCTTTCTGTTTCAAGAAATATTGAAGAAGAAAAATCGTTAGAAACTGCATGAGTGAATTACGTGTAATCATTTCTGGCGGTGGAACAGGTGGTCATATCTTTCCAGCTATAGCTATTGCCAATGCGATAAAGAAAAAAAATCCTTCTGCTGAAATTCTTTTTGTCGGTGCAAACGGAAGAATGGAAATGGAAAAAGTTCCGCAGGCGGGTTATAAAATTCAAGGATTGAACATTGCGGGTTTCCAACGCGGTTCTATTGTAAAGAATCTTTCGCTTCCCTTTAAACTTGCTGGCAGTTTGCTCTCTGCTTATAACATCATCAGAATATTTAAGCCGCATGTAGCCATTGGTGTAGGAGGATATGCGAGTGCGCCTTTGCTTCGGGCAGCAAGTTTTGCAGGAGTGCCTACAGTTATACAAGAACAAAATTCATTTGCAGGAATAACAAACAAGATTCTTTCGAAAAATGCGAAAGTCATTTGCACTGCTTATGTAGGAATGGAGAAAGCATTTCCGAAAGAGAAAATTGTTTTGACAGGTAACCCCGTTCTTGCTGAAATAGCAAACATGAATTGCACAAGACATGAAGCGATAAAATATTTTGGTTTAGACGAAAGAAAAAAAACAATTCTAATAATTGGAGGCAGTCTTGGTGCACGGACATTGAACCAAAGTGTTGAAGTTGCTATTGAACGAATTAAAGAAAGTGACTGTCAGATTCTATGGCAAACCGGCAAAATGTATTTTGATGAGTGTGCAAAAATTGCAGAAGGTGTTCCCAACCTTCATGAAAAAATGTTTATTGATAAAATGGATTGTGCTTATGCCTGTGCCGATGTAATTATTTCTCGTGCAGGTGCACTTTCTATTTCTGAATTGCAGCTGGTGGGCAAGCCGATTATTCTTGTTCCTTCTCCTAACGTAGCCGAAGACCATCAAACACACAACGCACTTGCATTGGTAAATAAGAAAGCCGCTTTACTGATTAAAGATGATGAAGCAAAACTGAATTTGATTGGTGCTGCTTTCGACTTATTAAAAAATGAACCGTTGCAAAAAGAATTGAGCGCAAACATTAAACAGATGGCAATTCCCAATGCCGCTGAAAGAATTGTGGAAG
>CANJRM010000044.1 GCA_947476645.1 Bacteroidota bacterium | reverse complement strand
ATTGATTCTGCTGAATGGAATTTTCTGATTCATCTGGATTTTAATCCAAGCTCTACAAACTATGTGAAGGTGTATTTAGTCAGCGACCAAGCCGATTTGTCGGCAGGTTTAAATGGTTACTATATTCAGTTGGGAGAAACGGGCTCCAATGATTCATTAGATATCTTCAAACAGACAGGCACTACTCCCACTAAAGTTTTCACAGGCACCTCAGCCATAATAACCAGTGCTACCAGTAGTTCTTTGCGAATTAAAATCAGTCGTCACGCAGGAGGAAACTGGGATGTGTTTGCCGATAAAACAGGAGGAACTTCTTTTTCAAGTGAAGGAAGTTTTACAGATAATTCCTACACAACAACTTCTTCTTTCGGAGTGGTGGGCAAGTATTCTACTGCTTCGCGTTACAACCTTTACTACTTCGATGATTTCAAAATTGATTACCTGCATCCTGATACTATTAAGCCAACGGTGGCAAGTGTGAATGTGCTTACACCTTTTACCATTGATGTGAAGTTTTCAGAGCCAATTGGTTTGACTTCGGCACAAAACACCTTGAATTATTCTGTCAATAGTTCAATAGGAAATCCGATAGCTGCCGTGCGCGATGCAGGAGATTTGAGTTTGGTGCATCTTACTTTTTTGAATCAGTTTCAGAACGCAACTAATTACATCCTCAGTATTTCGGGAGTGCAGGATGTGGCAGGCAATACAATGAATGCGTTTTCATTTCCGTTTGCGTTTTATAATGCAGGTTCAGGTGATGTTCTCATTCACGAAATTATGGCTGACCCTGACCCGGCAGTTGGATTGAAGTCGGCTGAGTATGTGGAGTTATATAATAAAACCGCGTTTCCGATTTCGCTGAATGGTTGGACTTTTTCAGACGGAAGTTCTACTGTTTCTATTCCTTCGGTTACCATTTTGCCCGATAGCTTTTTGCTTTTGTGTGCGTTGGACAATGTGGATTCATTTCCATCTTCTATTTCAATTGCAACGCTTGCGTTGCCTTCTTTAAATAATTCAGGCGACAATCTTTTGCTGCGCGATAATTTCGGCAATACGATTCACGCAGTTAATTATTTAGATAGCTGGTATAACAGTAGCAGCAAACAAAATGGCGGATGGAGTTTGGAAATGATTGATGCCAATAATCCTTGCAGCGGAAAAGAAAACTGGAGTGCAAGTATTGATGCAAGTGGAGGAACACCCGGCAGAAGAAATTCGATTACGGGAAACAATCCTGATACAATTCGTCCGCAATTAGTTCGTGCTTCGTTGCAGGATAATCATACGTTGTTGCTTTATTTCAGTGAAGCGATTACAGCATCATCCGCTTCGGTGGTTACAAATTTTTTAGTAAATAATTCGATTGGAAATCCGCTGACGGTTTCTGCTTTCTCGTTGGATTACACCACGCTTCAGCTTTCATTCACTTCCACTTTTGTTTCGGGAACTGTTTACACCATTCGTGTTTCTAACCTTAGTGATTGCAGCGGTAATACAATCGGCATGAGTGATTCTGCACGGTTTGCTATTGGCGACACAGTTCATGCCAATGATTTAGTTATCAATGAAATTCTTTTCAATCCGCGCACTGGTGGCTACGATTTTGTTGAACTTTATAACCGCAGCAACAAAGTGATTGACTTAAAAGGACTCGATATTTTAGAGAACGATTATTCCAATCCGCAATCAATTCTTGAACAGGCAACAATTTCTACCGAAAGCTATTTGCTCTTTCCGCAGGAGTATGTGGTGCTTACCGAATCGCCCGAAAATATTTTGCTGAATTACAATGTTGAAAATCCGAATGCGCTGTTGCAGGTTCCCTCGCTGCCGAATTATGACGACAACCAAAGCATCTGCATTTTGAAAGTACACAATGGCGAAACGCTCGATTCACTCGCTTACGACCACAACTGGCATTTTGCTTTGCTTGATGTAGAGGACGGTGTTTCACTTGAGCGCGTTGATTTCAATAAACCTACACAGGATAAAAGCAATTGGCATAGTGCCGCTTCCACCGTTGGTTTTGGAACTCCTACTTACCAGAACTCGCAATATTCTGAAACTGGAATTACAAGTGATGAAATAAATATCGACCCGGAAGTCTTTACGCCCGATAACGATGGCGATAAAGATTTCACTTTCATCAATTATAAATTTACCGAAGCCGGCTATGTGCTGAATGCAAAAGTGTATGATGCAAAAGGAAGAGAAGTAAGAACCCTCGCCAAAAGCGAACTGCTTTCGAGCGAAGGAAAATTAATGTGGGACGGCATTGATGATGACAACCAAAAAGCACGCGTAGGCATCTATATAGTGTATCTCGAAGTTTTCAATTTACAGGGCAAGGTGAAGAAACTTAAGAAGCAGGTGGTGCTGGGTGCCAGATTGAATTAAACATCGGGTTTGTATTTTGGATAAATTGCTTTTACTTTAACCTTCCAATTTTAAAATAACTGACCATGAGAAAGATTTCCTCTTTCCTTTTTTTCGTCACCGTTTTCATTTCTGCTTTTTCACAGGCTTTGTTTAATAACAATGGCGCAGATGTTTATGTGAAAGATGGCGGCTTTATGATTGTGAAAACAAATTCGCTTTACAACAATCAACTTGCAGGTGCGGGAGTTTTGAATAATGCAGGAACAATAGTTGTAGAAGGCAACGTAACTAATGACGGAACAATAACAGCAGCAGGAGATACGATTCGCTTGTCTGGCGACTGGATAAATAACAGTGCTTACACAGGCGCGGCCAGTTGGGTGGAGATGAACGGAGGCGCACAGCAAATTACCGGAACAGCAGTTACTACTTTCAATAATTTAAACCTCTTAGGTGGAAGCGTAGTAAAAAGTCAAACTTTAAATTCTGTTACTTCAGGTTTGTTAGTGTTGAACAATGCGGAGCTTGCTACCGATGTAAACGAAATGCTCGTTACGAATACCAACACAGGAGCAATTACATGGAACAATGGTTTTGTAAGTTCGCTAGGAGTAGGAAAACTTTCACGTGCTACACTTGCTTCAAGTGCTTATATCTATCCGCTCGGTTCTCCTTCTTATGTTAATCCTCCAAGCATTTTCCGCCCTATCGAATACACGCCAACAACTGGTGCAGCCAATACTTACGGAGCTATGGTGGTAAAAGGCGATGCGACTAACGATGGTTACAATGTGACAACTGTAGATGATATTCTTTGTAAGGTAAATCCGAATTTCTATCACCGTTTGTATCACAGCACTGGCGGTGATGCAGTAGCCTTGAAAATGTTTTTTGACCCGGGCACTGATGGTGAGTGGACAGAAGAAGCGCACTGGGATACACCAAACCGTTGGAACTATTTAGGCACATCAACCGCAGGAAGCGGACTCGGTTTTTCAACTGTGCGCGTTGCGGGTGTTAATGATTTTCAACCGGAGCCATTTGCTTTAGGCAGAAAGAAATTCACGGTGAACGCAGGACCGGATGTAAGTATTTATCAAGGGCAATCAACTGATTTCAATCCTACTATTGGAGCTCCTATTGTTTCTGCCATTGAATGGACACCGGCTGTTACCTTAAACTGTAATACCTGCGAAAATCCAACAGCAACACCACCAATTACCACACAATACAATATCAAAGTAACTGACGATGCAGGTTGTGTGGCTACTGACTCATTACTTGTGAAGGTAGATATCGCTCAGCTTTTAATTCCAACAGCCTTTTCACCGAACGGTGATGGCGTAAACGATATTTTCCGTGCCCTCAACAAGAACTTACAGAAATTTAATCTCGAAGTATTTAACCGTTGGGGCGAAAAGGTTTACCAAACCAGTGACCCTATGGAAGGTTGGGACGGAATGTATGAAGGCATGAAACAGGAGATTGGCGTTTTCGCTTGGAAATGCGATTACAAATTCCTTGGTCTTGATGCACAAAAAACAGCAAGCGGAAACGTAACCTTGGTGAGATAAAAAATGAATTGAACTTTAATCAATAAAAAAAAGGGGAACGAAATCGTTCCCCTTTTTTTTATTGGCGCTTCAAATGATTAAGCTTCTTCCAGTTCTAAGCCATACTTGGTTTGTGTATGAAAGTAGAATACTAATTTGTATGCCGCATAAGAAATCAAAGTTCCAAACAATACATCCATACTGTAATGAACGTGCTGGCACATAATCATTCCGCTTACAAGAATTGCGGCAACCGCTGCATATTTCTTCAACCATCTATCGGTGGTAACTAAGAACAATAAAGTAATGGCGGAAACATGACCAGAAAAGAAAAGGTCTTTAGTAACAACTATGTCTTTGGTATGCAAAAAGAAACTGGCCATCGGGTCGTTCAGAAAAATCATATCACGTGGCGGCTCTAAAGGAAAGAGGTAAATAGTAACCGTGCGCGCAAACAGAATAAGCGCAAACATCTGTATTCCTTTTATTAAGCGCTCCGGTATAGGCAGCAGAAAAATAAATACCATGAGCATGGTTGAATACTCAAAAAAGAAAATGGGCATCGAAAAATCGTGGGGCGGAAGAAAATTGAGGATTAAATCATTTACCTGAATGCCCGGACGTAATTGCCATAGGCGCAGAAAATGAAATTGATGAAGACTTACGCCTACAAATAATAGTAGTGTTAAGGCGAATTGATTCCTAAAGCTTCGGGAACTCCATGCGCGGCTCCACGCTTGAGGAATTGTTGGCAGTTGGTTAATCATAAGCTTGAGATTTGTTGGACTACTAAGATAGAGCTTCCGCAAATATAACCCGTAGTTTCAATTCATGTTTTCTACAAGGTTTTCCTGTGGCTTACGCTTCTTGAAAATGATTAAACAGTTTCGCGGGTATCCTGGTAAGAATACTTCAATACACTAAACATAGATACATCGTAAATAAAGTGTGCGATGATAGAGCCCGTCAAACCGAAAAACTTAAACAGGTAACCAAAGCCCGCGCAAATAACAACCAGAAAAAAACCATACACCGAAAGATGAAGGTTAGCAGGATTGATATACCCGTGCAGCAACACAAATAAAAAAGCCGCGGGCCAAATACCAATCAGCGGCTGAATGCCCGCCCGAAACAAAACCTCCTCTCCCACACTCGCACAAACCGAGTAGAAAACAATATTGCTTACCGAAGGATTAATGTCTTGCATCAGATGTTCAAAGAAGCTGCGCACCGTATTGAAGTATTTTCCGTTTAGCAACACCACCGCTAGCAACGAAGCCAGACTTCCGAAAAACAAACCCGCAGTAATTTGAAGGAACAATGATTTCCGACCCATGCAAAGCGTTTGCACATCGGCTTTTTGAAGATAGGTAATGAGCATAAAACCTATGGCGCTCATACCAAACAGCGTGAGCCAGCTAAAATAATTCAACCTTTTTTTATCGGGAACAACCATTGCCTCGGGGCTTTAGTTTCAAATATACTAATCTTGCGCGCGCAAAAAATTCCCCATCATGGAACCAAAACAAACTACTCCGGTAAGCCAGTTAGGCGAGTTCGGACTTATCGAACACCTCACTAAAAATTTTCAGCACGTAAACGCATCTACACTCAAAGGTATAGGCGATGATGCTGCGGTGCTCGACAGCGAAGGAAAAAAGACCGTGGTTTCCACCGATTTATTAATCGAAGGAATTCACTTCGATTTGATGTATACGCCTCTCAAACACCTCGGCTACAAAAGTGTGGTGGTGAACCTGAGTGATATCTACTCTATGAATGCCGAGCCGAAACAGATTACAGTTTCCATCGCTATCTCTTCGCGGTTTACGGTGGAAGCATTGGATGAACTTTATGCAGGCATCGAACTCGCCTGCAAAAATTACAAAGTTGATTTAGTTGGTGGCGATACCACTTCTTCGCTCAGCGGATTGATTATTTCTGTAACCGCCATTGGTGTTGCCAATGCCGAAGACCTCGTGTATCGCAACGGTGCTAAAGAAGGCGACCTGGTTTGTGTAACGGGTGATTTAGGCGCGGCTTACCTCGGCTTACAGATTTTAGAAAGAGAAAAAAGAATTTACCTCGAACATCCCGAAGTGCAGCCCGAGCTTGAAAACTCCGATTACTTAATAGGCAAGCAGCTGAAGCCCGAAGCGCGCAAAGAGGTGCTTAAATTTTTCAAAGACATGAACCTGAAACCAACCTCCATGATGGATTTGAGTGACGGGCTTTCGAGCGACATCCTGCACATTTGCAAACAAAGCGGGGTGGGCTGCGAGCTTTTTGAAGCACAAATACCGGTGAGCGAAGATGCCTACCACATGGCGTTGAAATTTAATCTCGACCCTATTACCTGCGCGCTCAACGGTGGCGAAGACTACGAACTCCTCTTTACCATTGAGCCCGAAGACGAAACAAAAATTGCTGACGAAGACACCTTCTCCATCATTGGCATCATCACCAAAAAAGAAACCGGCTGTGTGCTCGTTACCCGCAGCAACAACCGTCACGTATTAAAAGCGCAGGGCTGGAATCATTTTGAATAGAAAGCAATTCCAATTACATGATTTATTAGTGTTTCTCGAACAACGAATACTATTTGGTTACAAACGCAAATAGTATTTATTTCACACTCCATTTAATAACTAACAAAACAGACCATGAAAAAAATTTTACAAACCTTATTACTTCTTGTTGCTGTAGTTACTGCTCAAGCGCAGGTTCGTTATCTGGATGAAGTGTTTGCCAATGTACATGTGGATAC
Organism: Bacteroidota bacterium; assembly: GCA_947476645.1. Taxonomy (GTDB): domain Bacteria; phylum Bacteroidota; class Bacteroidia; order Chitinophagales; family LD1; genus Bog-950. The sequence continues at coordinate 17,098 of CANJRM010000044.1, read as the reverse complement.
CACTATTACTTACGCGCAAAACTACGGCTACTATACAGGGTTTGCCACACTTGAGCCACTAGTTATGGATGTCTACACCCCCGAAGGAGATACAGCTTCGCATCGTCCTGTAATTTTGCTTTCTCACAACGGTTCTTTTTTACCTGAAGCTTTTACACACGGGCTTTTAGGATTATGCTTTAGCGGCAGAAAAGATTCTTCTATAGTGGAGTTATGTAAACGTTTTGCAAAAAGAGGATACATAGCCGTATCCTTCGATTACCGATTAGGTTGGAATGGAACCGCTGCCGACCAAACTACCCGTACAAAAACTATTATTCAGGCAGTTTACCGTGCTATGCAGGACGCAAAATCTTGTGTTCGCTATTTCAGAAATGATGTTATTAACGGTACTAACCAGTGGAAGGCAGACACCTCCAGATTCGTAATAGGCGGAAGCAATTCAGGAGCATACGTAGCTCTGGCAGCAAGTTCACTAAATGATGTAAACGAACTCAATAACATAAAGTTTGTAGATATTAACGGTTCCTTTGTAAAGCAGGATACATTGGGCGATTTTGACGGTTTTGGTGGGGTGCAGAATTACGATAACTACCCAGGTATTTCATCAAGATTTAATTGCACTTTATCGCTTGGCGGTGCAGTAGGCGATACTTCGTGGATACAGGCCGGAGAAACACCCATTCTCGCTTTTCATGGTGTAAATGAATCGAGCACTCAATATAATACAGGTATTGTGAATACAGCTTCCGGTCAGCCGGTTATTGAAGTAAGTGGTCCTGGCGATTTTATGCCTTTTGTGGAGTCACTGGGTAACAACAATGCATTTCAGCCAAGCAATTTTCAACAAGGACCACCAAACAGAAATGGACTTGGTGCTCAAACAGTTTCTATTGAAGGGCTTTATCCTTTTTACGGACAAAAATTTGAACCATGGAACTGGTATGATAGTGCCTGCTACACCTCCTCATCGCGTATGCAAGCTTTAACTGGAGGCGATGCCAGTCCAGCTAAAGGTAATCGTTTTATTGATACTATCATGGGTTACAGCGCTCCGCGTCTTTACAAATTATTATACGACCCTTCTTACACGGGTTCTACAGGCATTAAAGAATTTAAGCGAAATATTGATTTGAGTTTGTTTCCAAATCCTGCCAATAGCCGCATCAATATTATTGTAAGCATGACCGAAAAACCCATTTCAACTGTTGGTGTGTTTGATATAACTGGCAGATTAGCCAAAGAAGTAAGCGGCATTAATGCTTTCTCAAGAAGTATTGACATGAGTGAAATGAACACCGGCATTTATTTAGTTACCATTAAACTAACTAACGGAGCAACTGCAACCCGAAAAGTAGTAATAGAAAAATAACCCTTTCAACCAAACCATAACTTTCATTCCATAAAACAAAAAACCCCTTATGAAAAAGTCAATTTTACTACTACTCTTCGTCTGTCTTTCTTTCGTCAAAATTTTTTCACAATGTGCCGAAACCACCAAAACCAAAGTGTTGCTGGTAGGCGATAGTTGGGCCTGGTTTATGAATACCGATGGAACCATTAATAACGTGCTTAAGACATGGGGGTTTTCTAACTACAACTTCTATTGCAATTCAAACCTTGCGATCAATGGGGCCGATACCAAAGACTTTGTAAAACCTGCAGCCCTTGCCGAAATTTTAAACCAACTCAATCTGCACCCCGATATTAAAGCAGTACACTTGAGCATTGGCGGAAACGACTTTTTAGGTGACTGGAATAAAAACATGACACTCGGTCAAACTGATACCTTAGCGGCTGATGTGTTTGTGCGCCTCGACTCTATCATTCACTTTATTCAAACCAACAAGCCAGGCATCAAAATTTTGTGGAGCGGCTACTGCTATACTAATTTCAAAGAAGTAATTACCAATTTCGCTTTCCCTACTTCACATCCGTTTTACGGTACTTGGGATGGCATGGGTCAACCAGATTTCATTCAAATCAACACACTTCAAAATTACATTTCTACAAAAATTGATGATTACTGCACTACTCACCCTGGCGTTTATTACGTTAATGCCAACTCACTTATGCAGTATGAATACGGTCAGTCAAACCCGTTGCAAGGAGGAGTTACACCTACCGGCACTTACGCCCCCCTTACACAATCTATTCCTTTGGGAGATCCTAACTTTCCGTCACCACGAGTTTCTATGCGCGACTATGGTATCACCAAAGATTGTTACCACCTTTCACCAGAAGCTTACCGTTATTTGATCGGTTACCACACACAAAAATTTTATCACAAACTATTGATGGATGATTTGTATTTACTTGCTGACAGTACTCAGTCGGGATCTGTTTCTATGAGTGGAAATGTGACTGATTCTTTATTCCTAGGCGATGCCGGAAGCGACCCTTTGGCTACTGTACTTTCATTCAATACTATAGCTATGGCAGATACGGCTCTATCTAAAGCTAGTTTGTTTTTAAGAAGACAAAGTTTAAACGGTACCAATCCTGTTGGAAACAGTGTAGTTGTGAAAGTGAAAAGCGGAAGCTTTGGAGCTACTGTAAATGTGGAAGCCGCTGACTACACCGCTGCTGATGATGCAAATGGAGCCCCTTGTCTTTTTGGTTCTAATACAAACAATGGCGACTGGGTACGCCTAGATTTACCTGCTTCAATTCTTGCACATATCAACCATACAGCAACAACTCAATTTATTATTACATCGCCAGGTGCTACCGGTAAAACAACTTTTTACGGTACCAAAGATGTTGACTTTGCTCCGGTGTTGAATTTGGTTTACTACAATCCTGCGTTAGCGGTAAATGAAATAAATAAGGAAAAAGAATTCTTGATTTACCCGAATCCAACCAGCGGTTTGTTAAGTATCGAAAAAGGAGCAGAAACAATTACGCACCTAGAAGTTTGCAACTTACTTGGCGAAGTAGTTCTTGTTCCTAATGCACAACAAAATACCATCAATCTTTCTTCACTGGCTCAGGGCATGTATATGCTTAACATCACCACTAAAAACGGAAAGACTTCACAGCGAGTGTTTAAAGATTAAAAACCCTAAATCCCCTAAAGGGGACTTTAAAACAGCCGTCTTTTGATTTACAAATCAGAGACGGCTGTTTTATTTTTGTATTTCATTCTCGAATTCTCACATTCGCGCATTCTCAAATTAGCATTATGTCTCCTCTCGCTCGTAAAGTTGTCGGCACCTGGTTACTCATTGGTTGTGTCATGGTTTTTTTTCAGGTGCTCGTTGGCGGTGTAACCCGCCTCACTGAATCAGGTTTGTCCATCACCCAATGGAAACCTATTAAAGGAATTGTTCCACCACTTAATGAAAACGAATGGAATGTAGAGTTTGCGGTTTATAAAGAAATGACTCAATACCAAACCATCAACGAAGGAATGACGCTGGATGAGTTCAAGAAAATTTATTTCTGGGAATACTTCCATCGCTTTTGGGCGCGGTTCATGGGCTTTGTGTTCATCATTCCGTTTGCATTTTTCCTAGGGAAAAAATGGTTCGATAAAGACTTCTCTCGCAAAATAGGTGTGCTGTTTATCTGGGGCGGCTTGATTGCTGTGTATGGTTGGATAATGGTCAAGAGCGGCTTAACCGGAACCTTCGTTCCGCCAATCCATTTGAGTATTCACTTGGTGCTTGCGCTTAGTTTGTTCGCGTATTTAATTTATATGACACTCTCCGTTTACCGTGCAGATTATGTATTCCCAATCAGCAATCATCAATCAACTATCAGCAATCTTGCTTATGCCATTCTTGCAGTTCTATTCTTACAAATTTTTCTAGGTGGCATTGTCTCGGGTATGAAAGCAGGACTCGCTGCCAACACCTGGCCCGATATAAACGGAGATTATTTTGTTCCTTCTGCCTTGTGGCAGTTTCAGGCAACTGCTGATGGCTTCCTGAAATACGATGCGCAGAATTTTTGGGGAAGAATTTTAATTCAGTTCCTGCACCGCACCACAGCATACACGCTTGTGATTCTCGTTTTCATTTTCTTTTTCAAAAGCAGAAACATAACCGAAGACAAACTTTTCAAACTCGCCCTTAATCTCTTTCCTGTTTTTGTTTTACTGCAAGCCACTATCGGAATTATCACTGTGCTGAATTGCGTAGGAAAAATTCCCGTGTTCTATGGTGTGCTGCATCAGGCAGGTGCCATGCTGCTGATTGCAGAAACTGTTTTTGTTATTTTCCATCTCAAAAAAACAGAAACAAAATAAAGCATGTCCGATTCCAACAAACAAAACCTCTGGCTTCGCTACGGAATTATCATTGTTGCCTCCCTCGGTTATTTTGTTGACATCTACGACCTCATTCTTTTTAATGTGGTGAAGAAGGAAAGTATGATTGCTCTTCTTCCAAATGCGGCTGCAGAAGAATTAAAAAACACCGGCATGTTTCTTTTCAATATGCAAATGATAGGCATGCTTGTAGGCGGTTTGCTCTGGGGCATTCTTGGCGACAAGCGCGGACGGCTTTCTGTTTTATTCGGCTCTATTCTTCTTTACTCCATCGCTAATATTGCAAATGCTTTTATCACAACCATTCCTATGTATGCGCTCGTGCGCGTTATTGCCGGTATCGGTTTAGCCGGTGAACTCGGCACAGGTGTAACACTCGTCACCGAAACCATGCACCGCGAAAAGCGCGGCTACGGAACTATGATTATTGTTTCGTTTGGTGCGCTGGGTGCAGTGCTTGCCGCACTCGTTGGCGCATGGGGCGATTCACTCGGAGTCTTCTTCTCCAATATTTTCCACCAACCAATTGCTAAATGGCAAGCTGCTTATATCGTTGGGGGAATTCTTGGTTTGCTTTTGCTTCTTCTCAGAATTGGAACGGTGGAATCGGGAATGTTTAAAAGCGTTTTACAAACCGAAACCAAGCGCGGAGATTTTCTTCATCTCTTCAGAAACAAAGAGCGAATGCTGAAATATTTTAAATGCATTTTAATCGGCTTACCCATTTGGTTCATCGTTGGAATCATTGTCGCAAACGCTGAATTAATCTGGAGTAAAGAATTAGGTGTGGCTGGCGTGCAAAACGGTTTTGCGGTAATGTATTCCTATCTCGGTTTAAGTGCCGGTGATTTTCTCAGCGGAATCCTGAGCCAGATTTGGAGAAGTCGCAGGAAAGTAGTGATGCTTTACATTGGTTTCTGTGTAGCGACAGTCATTTACTTTTTCTTTTTCGCACATGGCATTTCGCTCAACGGATTTTATTTTCTGTGTTTTCTTCTCGGTGCGGCTACAGGTTTCTGGGCTTTGTTTGTAACGATTGCTGCAGAACAATTCGGAACAAATATTCGCGCTACAGTAACAAACACAACTCCAAATTTTGTTCGCGGCTCGGTGCCATTAATTACCTGGTCGTTTCAATCGCTTGTTGCACTTTCATTCGGCAACATCATAAGTGCGTTTATTGTAGGGATGGTTTGCATGGGGCTTTCCTTCTGGGCAACGTATCACTCACAGGAAACTTTTTCAAAAGATTTGGATTATACGGAATAGAGTTATTGCCTCCTGTGTTTTATGTCGCTTTATCTGTGGAGTGAAACAATTTGTAAAGCACAAACGCCACTGCAATCACGGCAAAATAAATGATCGCAAGCTGAAAGTTATAATAAGTCATAGCTACCAACGCCACCGAAGCAATGGTTAATGCAATGAGCGGCAACACCGGATAAAACGGCACATGAAAAGGTCGCGGCATATCGGGCTCTGTTTTGCGCAAGCGTATAATAGACAGGCAGGAAAAAATATAAAGACAAATTGCCCCGAAAACAGAAATGGTAATGATGTCGCCAGATCTTCCTGTAAAAAGCGCAACGATACCCAACACCATGTTCGACACTAAAGCCCAATGCGGTGTGTGAAACCGTGGATGAATTTTCCCGAGCACGCGCGGAAACTGTCCCACCTTTCCAAATTCATACGTAACTCTTCCCGCAGCAAGCAACAAGCCATTGAACGAAGCAACAAAACCAAACAGACCAACACTCACCAGCATGTGATACATGATACCGCTGTTGCCCGTAATTTGTCCGAGTGCCATGGGCAATGGCGAATCAGAAACATTTCCTGCGCTGTCGTAAACAACTTTTTCCCAACCGCCCACTCCTATGGCAGCACAAAAAGTCATAGCTGCAAGAATGCCTAGTGTAATCATAGAATACATAAATCCTTTCGTAATATTCTGTTGCGGATTGATGGTCTCCTCTGCCACGTTTGCCAAACCTTCCATGCCCAGGAAAAACCAAATAGCAAAAGGTATAGCCGCAAAAATTCCCGAGATACCGTGAGGGAAAGGATTCGTTTGTAAATTTTGAATTTGAAAATGCGGAAGTGTAAGCGCAGCAAACAAACTCAATTCACCAACGGCAATAATGGTAATGATGAGTTCGAAGGTGGCGGAAATTTTAACGCCTAAAATATTGATGCCGGTGAAAATAAAATACGCCACTATGGCAAAAATCATAGCATCAATAGTGGGAAACAGCAAATGAAAATAAGCACCTATACCCAGCGCAATAGCAGGCGGAGCAAAAACAAACTCTATCCACTGCGCCATTCCTGCTATAAAACCAATATCACGACCAAACGCTCTTGCCGCATAATCAAATGCACCGCCCGCTTTCGGAATGGCGCAAGCCAACTCAGAATAAGAAAGCGAAAACGTGATATACATAATGAGAATGAAAACGGTAGCAATTCCCAAACCCACCGTGCCGCCTTTATCCAATCCAATATTCCACCCAAAATACATTCCTGAAATTACATAGCCCACACCAAGCCCCCACAGCATAATAGGCGTAAGAGTTTTTTGTAAATGTCCGCTGTTAGTTTGTTCCATGGTATTGTTTCAAAAACCAAATGAAGTTTAATTCGCGTTAATTGTGCAATTCATTCCGCAGAAATTCGTCCTTTAGCAAGCAGAAATAATTTCTATTTTTAGCATCCTTAAAGAAATAATTATGGAAACAGCTACAGCACCAGCGGTAAAAAATATACCCATCAGTCCAAACACAAAGCTTGGAGAAATTTTCAGAATCTACGATGCACAGAAAAAAAACGCGCAGAACGTAAAAAATTCTACGGCTAAAGAGCGCAAAGCCAAATTGAAAAAATTGGTAGCAGTGGTTACAGAAATGCGTTCAAAAATTGAAGACGCGGTTTATGCCGATTTGCAAAAACCAAAAGTAGAAACCAGCTATGCTGAAGTTTACAATGTAGTTTCTGAATGTCGTCATGCTATTGCAAATCTTGACGACTGGATGGCTCCGCACGAGGTAGATACACCGCTGATGTATATTGGCTCTTCTTCAAAAATTGTAAGTGAACCAAAAGGAACAGCACTATTGCTTACACCATGGAACTACCCTTTCCAAATGCCGGTGCAGCATTTAGTTGCGCCTATTGCTGCTGGTTGCACAGTAATTATTAAGCCATCCGAATTTACTCCGCATACTTCTGCTATTGTAAAAGAAGTCCTCGGAAAAGTTTTTGCAGAAAATGAAGTGGCTGTTATAGAAGGCGACCACTCTGTTTCAACCGAATTGCTAAAACTTAAATTTGACCATATTCATTTCACTGGTTCTCCTGCGGTTGGCAAAGTAGTAATGCATGCTGCGGCTGACCATCTTACTTCAGTTACACTTGAACTCGGAGGTAAATCACCGGTTATTATTGACGAAACAGCAAACATTGATGCTGCTGTGAAAAAAATTACCTGGGGTAAACTCATCAACTGCGGGCAAACCTGCATTGCTCCCGATTACATTTTGATTCACGAAAGCAAGAAAGACGAATTTGTTTCCAAACTTGTCGCCAACATCAAAAAAGTTTTTGGTGAAGACGCACAGAAGAGCAAAGACATCAGCCACATCATCAACAACCGTCACTTCAATCGTATCAAAAGATTATTAGAAGATGCCGTAAACAAAGGGGCTAAAATCGAAACAGGTGGACAGTCGGACGAAACAGATAATTTCTTCGCACCTACTATTTTAACCAATGTAGCACTCGATTCTAAAGTTATGGAAGAAGAAATTTTCGGACCAATTCTTCCTGTAATTTCATACAAAGACGAGAGCGAAGTGTTGAATATCATCAACGGCAAAGAGAAGCCGTTGGCACTTTATATCTTCTCTGCAAAAGGAAGCAAACAAGATTTTTGGTTGAACAACACTACTGCTGGAGGAACTTGTATCAACGATAACCTCGTTCATATTTCTCAACCCAACCTTCCTTTTGGTGGAGTAAATAATTCAGGCATCGGAAAATCATTCGGGCATTATGGGTTTAAAGAATTCAGCAACGAGCGCGCGGTATTGAAAGCACTGCATAGCGGAAGCGTGGTAACTCCTTTGTGGCAACCTTATGGCAAACTGGCAAAGACGGTAACTGATTTCATGATTAAATACATGTAAAGCCAACCCCGAATCATCTAAACGGGTCTTTAATACAAATACAAACTAAAAAATGAAGAATAGAATTTTGTTTCTCTCGGTTCTTATGGTTGCGCTTAGTATAGCGCTGTTTAACGGTTGCAAAAAAACAGAAGAAACCGCACCGCTCGAACCAATCTCGTTGGTAAAACCAGATACAGCTATCACTCGCTTATTTGCAGGTGACCAATTGCCTATCGAAATCAAATTCACTACCGACCGTCCTATCAATTACATCCTCGGTAAGTACGATATTGATTCCTTACAAACAACGGGCTATGCTGCTACTTACCCCGACACTTTATTTTTTGAAAAATTGGATGCTCTCGACCCGCGTGTAAACAGATACACCTACACAGGCACTTACACAAGTCCCGATACACTTCGTCCTTTTGATGTTATCCGTTTCAAAATTTTCTTCGAAGCCGGCTCATCAGTTTTCAAAACAGGGCAAAACTATCCTGCCGGTAAAGTCTCTTTCTCGAAGGAGTTTAGAATCGATGTGAGGTAGAAACAGAGAGATGATGCATTTCTTGGAGCAGCAAAAAATAAAAGCCCACGCGAAGTTGCGTGGGCTTTTATTTTGTCGGGGTACCAGGAGTCGAACCTAAAATTGAAACGCTCATGTAAAACTTGCTCTGTAAGTTGGTGGGTTTGCCGGAATTTCTATTTTTGTCGTCCTTTAAAAAAACGTTCTTAAAATTTCTTGTGTAGGTGAGGTGGATGAGTGGCTGAAATCAATAGTTTGCTAAACTGTCGTACTGGTAAAACGGTACCGAGGGTTCGAATCCCTCCCTCACCGCATATTGAAAAATGAAGTTTGTATAATAGTTCGGGGTGCCGTGTTTTTCGGTTAACGCATCCCGATTTAGCATCGGGAGGGTCACAGGTTCGCTTGAGATTCGCTGATAAAAAATCGAAATTTAGTTCGGGGTGTAGCGCAGTCCGGTAGCGCACTTGGTTTGGGACCAAGGGGTCCCAGGTTCGAATCCTGGTACCCCGACAAAAAGTAAAAGCGTTCCGCAATTTCTGCGGAACGCTTTTTTTATTCAAGGGAATCATTTTTCTCAACTGAAACTTTTAAAAGATGTTACAGCTAAAAAACGGAGTTTATGAAATTGGTGGTGTTGCGGTTTCGCAGCTTTGCGACAAATACGACACGCCTTTGTATGTGTATGATACTGGCATGATGGAAGAGAAATTCAATCTTCTTAAAACTTCTTTTGGCGGAGCCAACACCAAAATAAAATTTGCGTGCAAGGCGCTCAACAATATCAACGTGCTGCGTTTTTTCAAAAATCTTGGAGCGGGTTTAGATACCGTTTCCATTCAGGAAGTGTGGACAGGAATTAAAGCGGGCTTCGACCCGAAGGATATTATTTACACGCCCAACTGCGTTTCCCTCGAAGAAATTGAATTGGCTGTAAAGGAAGGAGTGCAGATAAATATTGACAACATTTCAATCCTCGAACAGTTTGGACACAAGTATGGTTCAAGCGTTCCTGTTTGTATTCGTATCAATCCGCACGTAATGGCGGGTGGCAACATCAATATTTCAACAGGGCATATTGATTCTAAATTCGGAATTTCTATTTATCAGATGCGTCATTTGGAGCGCGTGATTAAGAGCGAAAAAATTCGCGTGAACGGATTGCACATGCATACCGGCTCTGATATTTTGGACGTGGACGTTTTTTTGCGCGCTGCTGAAATTTTGTTTGAAGCTACCGAGCATTTTAAAGAGTTGGAGTTTATTGATTTCGGAAGCGGGTTTAAAGTTCCATACAAGCCTGATGATTATTATACCGATGTAAAAGAACTCGGAGAAAAACTCACGAGCAGTTTTAAAAATTTCTGCAAAACTTACGGAAGAGATTTAGAGTTATGGTTTGAACCCGGAAAATTTCTGGTGAGTCAATCAGGAACTTTTTTGGCAAAGGTGAATGTGATAAAGCAAACTACCGCTACCGTTTTTGTAGGGGTTGATTCTGGTTTGAATCATCTCATTCGTCCTATGTTTTACAACTCCTATCACCACATGCTCAATATTTCTAATCCGGAAGGAACGCAGCGTATATATACCGTGGTAGGCTACATTTGCGAAACCGATACGTTTGGCTGGGACCGCAAAATGAGTGAAGTTCGTGAAGGCGATGTGATTGCATTTCAAAATGCAGGTGCTTATGGATTTACAATGAGTTCAAACTATAATTCGCGTTTCCGCCCTGCCGAAGTTATAATTCATAAAGGTAAAGACTACTTGATAAGAAAGCGCGAAACGCTGGACGATTTAATGCGAAATCAGGTAGAGGTGGAGTTGAAATAAAAACGTCAAGCTTCTATTTCCCTGAAATAATTCTCCTGCATCTCCAGTTCATATAGTTTACAAGGAACCAGAAATTTTTAAACGTTGGATTGGTTGTTTGCTTGTGGTGGTAGCGATAATAAATCTGTTGCATGATTACCGCCAAACGAAAAATTCCATACACTTCATAGAAAGTAAAATCTTCAGCCTTGAAATTCATTTTGCTGCAATAGTATTCGACTACTTCTTTGCGCGTGAGCATTCCTTCTAAATGAGTTGGCTGCCTTCTTGTTTTGCGAGCTACAAAATCATCATCTGCTTGCACCCAATACGCCAATGAGTTTCCTAAATCCATTAGCGGGTCGCCAATGGTTACCATTTCCCAATCGAGCACACCAATTATTTTCATCGGGTTTGCGGCATCAAGCACCACATTGTCGAAACGAAAATCATTGTGTATCAAACAACTTCTTTCTTCCGTTGGAATATTTGCCTTGAGATAATCCATTACATAATTACATGAAGGCACGTTCCATGTTTTTGCTTTTTTGTAGCGCTCTGTCCACCCATCAATTTGTCGTTTGCAATAACCTGTGCCTTTTCCTAATTCACTCAAACCTGTTGTTTGAATATTCACATGATGCAGTTCAATCAATTTGTCAATTACGTTCGTGCAAAGCGTTCTTACATCTTCTTTTGTAAGCGATAATTCTTTCGGCAGACTGGCGCGGGGAATAATGCCGACCAGTTTTTCCATAATGTAAAACTCTCTTCCTATCAGTGATTCATCTTTACAAAACGCAAACATGGTTGGCACGGTGTAAACAGGTTTTAGTTTTTGCATAATGCCAAACTCACGACCCATATCGTGCGCGCCTTTTGCTTTTGTGCCTTTGGGTGAAGTGCGCAGAATATAAGAAACATTTTCGAAATCTAATTGGTAAGTAAGATTAGAAGCACCTCCACGAAACTGCTTGATGTGCAATTCGCCTTTTGTTTCAGGCAGATGTTGTTTTACAAACTCAGAAATTATTTTTTCATCGAGTTTATCTTCTTCGCGAACTTCTTTGGGTTGATCAATCATATAAAAAATTTAAACCACGGAGCCACAGAGCAAACAACCGAGTTTATCTCTGTGACCTAATTATTTATTCGTCCGGCAATAAAGCAAACTCGGGTGTTACTATGGAAACTGTATTCTTAGAAATGTTTTCGGAATTGAAATTAATCAGCAACCCTTTATGCTTGTTAAGAAGTTTTAGATAAGTCATCAATTGCGCCTGATAGAGTGGAATCATTTGGTCAACTGCTTTGTATTCCACAATGATTAAATCTTCAACTAAATGGTCGAAGCGTAATTCAGTATCCAATTTCATTTCACGATAAACCACAGGCACAATAAGCTGTGTTTGAAAATCTATGTGATGATATTTAAGTTCTTCACCCATACACTTATGATATACAGATTCCAATAACCCTGGACCAAGTTGCCGATGAACTTCAATTGCACAACCAATTATTTTGTAAGAAAGGCCGTTGTAGAATTTTTTCGTCATAATCAAATGATTTCTCTATGTCCTCTGTACCTCCGTGGTTATATTTTGTATTTCGCCAATTCAATTCTCGCCACCACCCCTCTATGCACTTCATCAGGTCCATCGGCTAAACGCAAAATACGCGCGTATGCATACATAGCCGCGAGCGGTGTGTCGTTACTCATACCTTTGCCTCCGTGCATTTGCATGGCTTCATCAATAATGCGGCAAGCAATATTCGGCACCACAACTTTTATCTGGCTCACTTCACTCAATGCTCCCATCGCACCAACAGTATCAATAAGAAAAGCCGTTTTCATCACCAGCAATCGCGCCATGTCAATATTAATACGCGCATTTGCAATAATATCTCGGTTGCCTCCTAAGTTCACAAGCGGTTTACCAAAAGCCACGCGCTCCATACTGCGTTCAATCATCATTTTCAATGCGCGTTCTGCCGCTCCAATTTGTCGCATGCAGTGATGAATTCTTCCGGGACCCAATCTGCCTTGTGCAATTTCAAAACCTTTTCCAAGCCCTGCAATCACTGCACTCTTTGGCAAGCGCACATTTTTAAAACTCACTTCACCGTGACCGTAAGGCGGGTCGTAAGCACCAAACACGGGCAACATGCGTTCGATAGTTACTCCTGTTGTATCAAGAGGAACTAAAACCATGGAGTGTCGCAAATATTTATGTGCATCAGGATTCGAAAGCCCCATGAAAATTGCCACTTTACAATTCGGGTTTCCGATTCCTGTGCTCCACCATTTTGTTCCGTTCAAAATAATTTCACCTCCATCTTCGGTAATAGTTGCCTGCATGTTTGTAGCATCACTTGAAGCCACATCCGGTTCGGTCATGCAAAATGCCGAACGGGTTTTTCCATCGAGTAAGGGTTTGAGCCATTTTTCTTTTTGCTCTTCATTGCCATATTTCCACAGCACTTCCATATTGCCTGTGTCGGGTGCATTGCAATTGAAAATTTCCGGAGCAATCAAAGAGTGTCCTGTAATTTCAGCAAGTGGCGCATACTCTGCATTACTCAATCCGCTGAGTGGCGGAAGAAATAAATTCCAAAGTCCTTCAGCTTTTGCTTTTTGTTTTAGCACTTCAATTCGCTCATCAGGTTTCCATGTTTTCCAGTTACCGTTATCGAATCGTGTTTCTTTCAGCAAAATACTTTCCAAAGGAAAAACATGCTCACGCATAAACTTTTCCATGCGCTGCATCATCTCTTTTGCTTTGGGGCTGTGTTCAAAATTCATGGTCAATAATTTTATGCAAAATACAAAAACAGAAAACTTTGCATTTCTTTTCTCTTCACGAATTTTAAATTCGTTCATGATTCAATGGCAACTGAAAACTTTTTCTGCTTTAACTGCGGCTGAACTTTATTCCATTATGCGTATTCGTCAGGAAGTTTTCATAGTTGAACAGACCTGTCCATATCTCGATGCCGATGGAAAGGACATTTACTCGCATCATTTGCTCGGTTATGAAGAAAATGAGCTGGCTGCTTATTCGCGTTTAGTGCCGCCAAAGATAAGTTACGATGAAGTTTCGATTGGCAGAGTGGTAACGGCAATAAAATTCAGAAGAAAAAAATTTGGCAAACTGCTCATGCAGCAATCCATTGAAGAAATAGAAAAGCTTTATGGCAAAGTTCCTATACGAATAGGTGCGCAGGCATACCTCAAAAATTTCTATGAAGGTTTTGGTTTTGTTGATTTGAATGAACCGTATTTGGAAGATGGCATTCCGCATTTGATTATGCTGAGAAGTGCCGAATAACTTCTCATTCCAATTTGTCGCGTTACTTTTTACTTTTAAGTCGCAATGATATTTGACCAAACTTTCCGCAACCTTAATCGCACCCGCGAAATTCTTGGCATCCTTATTAAGTACGGCTTTGAAGATTTCATAGCCAATTCTACGCTTCGAAATTTGGTTACTGAAAGCATGCGTATAAAATGGCTGCGCGATGAAAAGCCAGTGATGTCGTACACCCGTTACGAACGCATACGCATGGCGGCAGAGGAATTGGGTCCTACTTTTATTAAGCTCGCACAAATTCTCAGCAATCGTCCTGATATTATTCCTGAAGCATTGGTAAAGGAATTTGAAAAACTGCAAGACCGCGTTCCACCGTTTGAATTTTCGAAAGTGAAAATTATTGTGGAGCAGGAAACCGGAAAGCAACTCAGCGAAATGTTTGAAGAGTTTAATGAAGTGCCTATGGCTTCTGCTTCGATTGGTCAGGTACATAAAGCAAAACTAAGAACGGGAGAAGAAGTGGTGGTGAAAATTCAACGACCGAATGTGGCTGAAATGATTGAGCAGGATTTGAGTATTGTGAAAGAAGCGGTACGCAGAATGGACCGCTACATGAAGAAGCAAGGTGTACTGAATGGCGAAGAGGTAGTTCGTGTGTTTGAGCGTGCCATCACTAAAGAATTAGATTATCAAAACGAAGCGCGCAACATTGACCGCTTCCGCACCACGTATCGCCATCGCACAGATTTTTATGTGCCGAAAGCGTATCGCGAATTCAGCACAGGCAAAGTTTTGATTATGGAGTTTATGAAGGGTTGTAAGATTACCGACATGCAACAACTCAAAGCATGGAACCTGAGCCCCGCTCGAATTGTAGAAAAGGGAATGGATATTTATCTGTCACAGATTTTTGAGTTCGGATATTTTCATGGCGACCCGCACCCAGGAAATATTTTGGTGAACGAAGAAGGCAAGATTATTCTTTTGGATTTTGGAATGGTTGGGCAATTGATGAAGAAAGACAAATACGCCTTTGCCGGAATTTTTATTGCCATGAGTAAATTTGACGCACGTGAAATGGCAGCTCAAATGCGCAAGCTTGCTGTAGAAGATAATATCACCGACATGCGTCAGTTCGTTTACGACCTGAACGACCTCATTGAAGACTACGCCCACCTTGATGTGAGTGAAAGTTCTATACAAGATGTTATTCAGCGTTTGCAAAAAATAATGTACGATTACCACATCACTGTTCCAGGTGGCGTGTTTTTAGTTTTTCGTGCGTTTGCGATTCTCGAAGGTATCGGCAAAAAATTGCATCCTAATTTTAAAACGTACGAATTCATTCGTCCTTATGGTCAAAAATTATTGACCGAACAATTGAGACCAGAAAATTTGGCACAGGAAGCTGCACAGCGTTTTTCAAACATGTCGGCATTCATGAATAGTTTTCCTGTTGAGCTTCGCGGAATACTTCAACAAATTTCAAAAGGCAAACTCCATAGCGAAGTAGAGTTGCAGGGTTATGGTTACGCTTTGAAAAAGTGGGACAACATCAGCACGCGCATGTCGCTCACCTATATCATCTGCGCTTTGATTATAGGCTCATCTATTGCATTGCTGCCTACTACCTATCCTGAGGATATGAAATTTTATTACGGTATCAACAAATGGAGTTTTATGGGTTACTCTTTTGCCGGTGTGTTCTTTGTAATTTGGCTCTATGGCATTTTGCGAAGACAGGTTTACAAATAAAATTATAAACACGCAGCAGATGAATTTATTATCTGCTGTTTTTATTTTCAGCCAACATGATTCCCGATAAAAATAATTCCAACAACTACCTTAAATACTCCGGCATCGGTTTCCAAATTGCAGGAACCATTGGTGCAGGAGTATTTATAGGATATGAGTTAGATAAATGGCTGCACACATCGCAGCCATATTTCACCTTGGGTCTCGCACTTATTTTTGTTCCTATGGGTTTATACTTAGGACTGCGAGAATTTTTGAAGAAGAAATAATCTTTCTACTTGTTACTTTCTTTTAAGTAATGGTCAAGTGCTACAACAATGGTTGGAGTATGATTCAGCGGAGCCATTAAATGAAGTTTCAATCCTTTATTGATAATAGCATCGGCTGTAGTTTTTCCGTAGGCAGCAACTCTTATTTTCTCTTGCTTGAATTTTGGAAAGTTATGGAACAGAGAATTGATTCCAGTAGGGCTGAAAAAAATTATCATTTCATAATCGCTCGGACGAATCGCTTTCAAATTGTTCGGCACTGTGCGAAACATAATGCCTTCCATATAATTGAAACTGTTTGCTTCTAAGAACGCAGGTATCTCATCCTTCTTGGTTTCTGCGCAGATGTATAAAAAGCGCGTAGCTTCTTTATGCTTAATCAATAACATGCGCAACTCTTTGTTGTTGTTCATGTCACCAAAAAACACTTTGCGTTTTCTGTATTGCGTATATTTCTGTAAGTAAAGTGCTATGGCTTCTGAGGTACAAAAGAATTTTGTTTCCTGACTCATCTTCACGCGCAGCTCATCGCAAATGCGGAAGAAGTGGTCAATAGAATTTCTGCTGGTGAAAATAATTCCGCTGAAATCATTCAACACAATACGTTGCTTTCTGAAATCTTTTCCGGGAACGCCTTCTACTGTAATGAAAGGTTGAAACGTAAATTTGACTCTGTATTTGGCTGCTAAATCGTAGTAAGGCGATTTAGGTCCTTCGGGTTGCGGTTGTGCAACTAAAATATTTTTGAGCTTGGTCTTATTGTCTTTGGAAATAAACTCCGCAAAGTTTTTCTCAGGGCGGTGAGGGATTATAATCTGAGGCTTAACAACCACTGGCTTGGCTAAAAAAGAAGTAGCACTCTTTTCAGGTGATATCACATCAGCCTTTTTAACGAGAGTGCTACTACTGTTGGATGTTTTGCCGCCCTTACTCAATTTCTTCTTAGAAGAAATATCACTGGCAGCTTTTTTTGAAGTTGT
>CANJRM010000043.1 GCA_947476645.1 Bacteroidota bacterium | reverse complement strand
GCTGACTTGATTGTTTTGGCCGGATGTGCCGGTGTAGAAAAAGCAGCAAAGAATGCGGGGCAAGATGTAACCGTTCCTTTTACACCCGGCAGAGCAGATGCTTCGCAAGAGCAAACCGATGTTGAATCGTTTGCGGTGTTAGAGCCTGCGGCTGATGGTTTCCGCAATTACTTTAAACCTAAACACAAAGTAACGGCAGAAGAATTGTTGATTGATAAAGCACAACTGCTCACGTTGACAGCGCCTGAACTAACAGTGTTGATTGGCGGTATGCGCGTGTTGAACACCAACTTTGATGGTTCTAAATATGGTGTATTCACGCAGAAACCTGAGGCGCTTACGAACGACTTTTTCGTAAACCTGCTTGATTTGAATACCACTTGGAAAGCATTCGACAGCGGACAACATGCGTTTGCCGGTACCGACCGCAAAACAAAAGAAATGAAATGGACCGCAACTCGCGCAGACCTTATTTTTGGTTCTAACGCAGAACTAAGGGCACTGGCTGAGGTTTATGCATGTAAGGATTCTCAAAAGCAATTTGTAAAAGACTTTGTTGCCGCTTGGAATAAGGTGATGAATCTTGACCGATTCGATTTGGCTTAAAGGCGGCTGAAGTTTATTTAATAGAAACAGAAAAGGGCTTCGATGGAAGCCCTTTTTTATTTTGACTGACAGCCCTGCGCAAACGCTGCTCATAATTTTGAACCGCAAACCGGGTTCAGCCTTATTCTTATTCGCCCTGTCGGTATTGTAATTGCCTGTTGCTGTATCTAAATCGGTCCGCCTCAATGGCTGAGGCGGGCGTAGCAGGTCTTGATTGACCCGCCTCGACCACTGAGGCGGATGCCGCAAGGCTTCCGCGACCCGCCTCAATCATTCAGGCGGGTGGCGCAGGGCTCCGTTGACCCGCCCCGGTCGTTGGGGCAGATGCCGCGAGGCTTCGGTGAGCCGCCTCAGTCACTCAGGCGGGTGTAGCTTGTCTTGGTTCACCCGCCTCAGCCATGGAGGCGGGTGCCGCAGCACTTCCGTGGCCCGCCCCAACCGCTGAGGCGACTGTAAAAAGCATTGATTTATGCCGTTTTGAACAAAAAACACATCGAAACACCGTTTTGAGACCCCAAAACAGCTATGATGCAAACCAAGCAGCTCACCAATTGGCTGGCTAAACTATCGGTTTATCGTAAACTTCCCGAGCATTCTTCTTTCCTCCTTATCGGAAAAAATAGTTGCCAGATAAATTCCGTTAGGCAAATCACTTACATCGAGCGAAACAATTTTGTTTGTTCCTTTTCTTGAAATGGATTTCTGTTTTTGACCAAGTGCATTGACAATTTCAATAGAAGAATAACTGCGCGTCATTTCTTCGCTGTTGTTGTGCATATCAATGGTTAAAATATTATTGGCAGGGTTGGGGAAGAGGGAAATGTTGGAGAGGGAAATTTCGGAGATGCCTTCCCACCAAACACCAACGGTATCGCATATTGTAATTACTCCACATGGGGATTGAATAGTTGCACACATAGACCAAGCAGAAGCGGGCCAAGGTAAAATTACATCAGGTGTTATCCATCCCGGTGCTACTCCTTGCACAAAAGTGAGAGTGTCATCATTAATAAGAGTAGTATCTATAGAGACTTGCCACATTGAATTTATCGTCCAAAGAATTGAGTCCCCCGAAAATCCGTTCACCACCAAACGACCTCCCCCGTTACATAATGGAACGGGATCAGGAATTGGTTGCTCATTAGTAAACAGACATAGAAACTGTAATGAATACTGAGGTGTTACACACGCATTCACCACCACCACCAAACTTCCCGTATCACACAACACAGGATTTCCATTATCGCATAGCACATACCAGCAGGTATCGTTGCCTGTAAAAGAGGAATCGGGAGTGAAAATCACATTGCCGCAATTAGAAGCATCTAGCGAAAAGAAGTTTGAGCCAAAGATAGAAGTAACACATAGTGTGTCGGCTAGGTCAGCGTCTATGTCGTTCGTCACTACATTTACAGTAATTGAATTTGGTTGGGTAGTGCTTGCAGTATCATCATTTGCAACAGGCGCATGATTACCGCCACCAAGGCTATTGGTCACTACTAAAGTTCCTGTTCTGCAAAAAGACGGTGTATCAACCGAGCAAACCACATAAGTAATGGTATCGCTTCCAACACTGCTTGCCGTGTAGTCAATGCAATTGCCATTCATACCAGCGGTGCCTAATTGTGGCGAAGAAAAACTTTGCAGCACCAGCGGAACGTTGCCGTCAATCAAATCGTTTTGCAAAACGCAAATGCTTTGTGAAACAGAAACTGTTGCAGTAGCAAAATCGTTGGTTGGCTTAGGACGAGGAAAGCCGTAGTAAGTAACAGTGTTGTTTCCGGTGCTGGGCACGGCTAAGGTATCACTAAGAGTATTATACCAAATATCAGCCGGGTTATTTAAGCCATTCACCAACTTAATTGGTGCATTGGCAAAAGCAGAGTCGAAGAAATAAATGCCATCGCTTCCCCAATCAGAAGCATAAAAATTTCCGTCTTCATCCAGCGCTATTCCGTCAAAACTGGTAATCGTAGTTGTTTTCAGTGTAGTTACGGTGGAGTCCGACAAACTGACACCAAGAATAGAAGCATTCGCGTTCCAGGTAGCCACTACCAGCCGATTGTTGACTGCATCAAACACAAGGCCGTTTGGTGTTTTTGCAGTGCTGCAAAAAATATTGAATTGCTGTGTGGCAATATTGTAGCGGTAGATTTTCTTGTTTGTAAAATCGGAGGCGAAAATGTTTCCTGCGTTATCTGAACAGATGCCATTGAGGAAAGCTCCTCCGGTGTTTACATTACCTAGGAGAGCTGCTGTAGTTAAGTTATATGACTTGATGTAACCGTTCTGCGCGCATACAAAAACCGTATCGCCCACAATAGTATTTCCGTAAGGAGCAGTTACACCGGATTTAAAAAGCGTTGGGGCATTGCCCGGTATTACCTGTTGTAAATTATTGTTGTTGGTGTTTGAAACTATGTAGCGCTGGTGAATGGCATCATACTTCACACTTTCAGGACTGCTGAAACTTTGCGCGTTAATACATACAGAAATAAAAAGCAGAAAAAGAGTAGAAATTGTTTTCATGAAAATATTTGTGGCGAAAGATAGAATTTCTGATTTCGTAGTTTGCATTTCATAATTCCAATACAGCGTTTCTTCTATTTTCGCCCCGCTATGCAATTCAACTTAGTTGCCCAAGACAAAAACACCAAAGCCCGCGCAGGAGAAATTTTTACCGCTCACGGAAAAATTGAAACGCCCATCTTTATGCCCGTGGGCACGTTGGGCGCGGTGAAGGCGGTGCACATGCACGAGCTCAAGAATTTCATTAACGCGCAAATTATTCTCGGCAACACTTATCACTTATATCTGCGCCCCGGCACTTCTATAATTGAGAAAGCAGGCGGCTTGCATAAATTCAATAGTTGGGATAGACCGATGCTGACCGACAGTGGTGGATTTCAGGTGCACTCGCTGGCATCTATCCGAAAAATAAAAGAAGAAGGCGTGGAGTTCAGAAGTCATATTGATGGCTCGAAACATTTTTTTTCGCCCGAAGGTGTAATAGATATTCAACGTAAAATAGGAGCCGATATTATAATGGCTTTTGATGAATGCACACCTTACCCCTGCGAATTCACTTACGCAAAAAAATCAATGGGATTAACACATCGTTGGTTGCAAAGGTGCATCACACGCTTCAACGAAACCGAATGCGCTTATGGGTACGAGCAAACTTTATTTCCGATTGTGCAGGGAAGCGTTTACAAAGAGTTGCGAAAAGAAAGTGCAGAGTTTATTACTTCAATGAATGCCGAGGGAAATGGCATTGGCGGTTTGAGTGTGGGAGAACCCGATGAAGACATGTATGAAATGACGGAACTGGTTTGTGATATACTGCCTAAAGATAAACCGCGTTATTTGATGGGTGTCGGCACACCGGCTAATATTCTCGAGGGAATTTCATTGGGCATTGATATGTTTGACTGTGTAATGCCTACGCGCAACGCACGCAACGGAATGATTTTTACCAAACAGGGAATTCTGAATATCAAGAATGAAAAATGGAAAGACGACTTCTCTCCTATTGACGAAGAAAGCGATTGCGAATTGATGCGCACGCACACCAAAGCATTTCTTCGGCACTTAGTGCACACAGGTGAAATGTTGGGTGCGCAAATTTCGAGCATCAATAATTTAAGTTTGTATTTGTGGTTGGTAACTGAGGCACGCAAAAAAATTATAGAAGGAACATTTGATATTTGGAAAAAAGAAGCCATCGTAAAACTGATGCAGCGGTTATGAAGAAACTGGATTGGTATATTCTCAAAAATTTTCTGGGCACGTTCGTGTTTATCATGGCGTTGTTGTTGGGTATTACCATTGTAGTTGACCTCAGCGAAAAGATTGATGCCTTTATGTCGAATCACGCTACCCTCTATGGTATTGTTTTCGGTTTTTATATCTACTTCATTCCTTACATCACTTCGTTAATTGGTCCGTTCTTCGTTTTAGTAGCGGTAATCTTTTTCACCTCACAGCTAGCCGAGCGTTCAGAAATTGTAGCCATACTCAACAGCGGAACAAGTTTCTACCGCATGTTGTTTCCCTACTTCATTGGAGCTACTGTTATTGCCACAGCGTTTTACATGGGAAATCACTATTACGTTCCCTATTCTAACAACAAGCGCATAGAGTTTGAACGCAAATACATTTACAAACCCTATGAAGGAATGCGGTTCAACTTTCACCGCAGAATTGACAGCACTACCATTGTATATTTTGAAAATTACAAACCTACCGACAAAGAAGGTTTCAAGTTTTCTATTGATAAATTCAAGGAAGGCAAATTGGTTTACAAACTGCGTTCCGAAAAAATTAATTGGGACAGCACTTCAAAAAAATGGCGCGTTACCAATTATTATATCCGCGAGTTTCACGATGACAAAGACCTGATAACAAAAGGCGAATCGCTGACGGAAGCTTACGCTTTTAAACCCGAAGATTTTGCTTTTACCGCGCACGAAAAAGAAACCATGACCACCCCTGAGTTGATTGAATACATTGACTACATGCACAAGGGCGGGCAAGCAGATATTGAATTTTATGAAGTGGAAAGATGGCGCAGAACTTCATCGGCATTCAGTATTTACATTATGACCTTGATTGGTGTAAGCGTGGCTTCGCGCAAAATGCGCGGTGGCTTAGGTTGGCACATTGTGTTGGGAATAGGCTTGAGTGCGCTCTACGAAATGATTATGAAATTCTCGGTAACGTTTTCTACGAACTCTTCTCTGCCGCCAATACTTGGCGTTTGGATTCCGAACATTTTGTATGCGGGGCTTGCTTTGTATTTGCTGAAGAAGGCACCGAAATAATTTCTTAGTAACCGCCCAGATATTTCCGGGTTACCCATTCTGCTGAAATTAGAATCAACAGCAGGAAGAAAATCAATTTCATATTGATGGCGCTATCGGTAAAGAAAGTATCGTAGAGTATCGGTTTCAACTTATTTTTCGAATCAATTTCATCGGCAATCTTTTCCAAATCGTTGATGTAATGCATGGCTCCATTATGTTGCGAAGCCAACTGATATAAAACCTGATGGTCGGCACGCGTTCTCATTTCTTCCAATTGCAACGGGCTCACCGAAAACTTTCCGTTAACAGTATAAGTAGAGTTCCCGAATTTTACCGAAGCGTTGTAAGCGTAATTACCCACGGGTAAAAAACCTGCGTTCAGATTATAAGCGGTTTCTGTTTTGTTGAATTGGTAATCGTAAGTGTTGCCGGCATCGCTCTTAATTTCCATTTGTACATCGGCAGAATTGATGAGTTCGTAATTAGCATTGTAAAGCTGCGCTTCGAAACTAATGGCTTCGTTATCTTCAAAAATATTTTTTGGCGATGAAACACGAAACGGACGCTTGTCGCTTTTTACCGATAGATACTGCACCGTTTTATTTATAAGCTCATTCGTAGCATCCTGATTTTTATTGAGCATATAGTCATACAATCTCCATCTCCACATTCCTTCTCCGCATATCACTCCAAATTTTTCATCACCGCTTTCATTAAAAAGCCACAACGGAAAATCGGTTTCTACCGAATTAATTTTTTGATGCAATAAATTTTTTGAAGAAGCATTAGGATTGAACTCGCCAAACAAACAAGTGAAAGGCGGCAACTTAGGAACGGCTTGTATAGTTTTATCGCTAAGTGTAAACAAAGAAAAATCTTTCACCACGCTTGCTGTTACATCATTAAACTTATCAGCATTTGCTTTTACTACAATACCACTTTGCGCTTTCTGAAAATCAGGCAACGAAGTTTGCGAGCCAACGATGAAGAGTAATGGTTTCTTCTGCTCCTGTGCTTCTTTCAAAATGTTTTGAATCTTCTGCGTAGCCGAAGGAAGCTGATGAAGAATTACCAAATTGTATTCGTTCAGTTTTTTCGAAAAGGTTTCGGCAAACTCTACATCTAACTGATAATTTTTATTGCTTTCGATGGCTGCTTTCAAAGCCGCCACATCAGGATGCGAAGAATTAGCCACCAACAAAATTTTCTGTCTGCCGTCAAGCACTTCCACAAACACATCGCGCACATTGTTCTTGTAAGTAACTTCGCCTTCTAAACTTGAAAGCGAAATGCGGTAATGCGAAATGCCCACTTCGTTTGCCGAGAGAATAAAATCAAAACTCTGAAAAAAATTATCGGAGGTGTAAGCAATTTCTTTGGTTTGAAGCAACTTGGGTTCTTTCCCTGTTTCTAATTGCGCTATAGTGAGTTTCACATTCTTTCCTTTCAAATTATTTTCCTCCACATCAACCTTCAAACTGAATTGATTATTGAGGTAAGCAATTTTGTTGTAGTAAGCGTTGGAAAGTTTCTGGTCTTTTTGAATCGTAGTATCACCTAAAGCAATCGTGTAAACAGAGTAAGAAGATTTTGCCGCTGGATAAACCGGATTAATTCCCTTGTTATAAATACCATCACTTGCTAAAACTACTGCACCCAGATTTTGATTGTAATATAAATCGTTGACCTGTTCAATGGCGGCACTTAAATCGGTTGACTTATCACCATACGAAAAATCAATTCCTCGTTTCAAATCATCACCGGCATTAAACTCAGCCACTTCATACTTATCGCTCAGCTTATCAATAAGCGCGCGCAGTTTCTTTTGAAACTCGGTGGAATCCTTATGCAATCCATTTTTTACCGATTCGCTGTTGTCATTAATGACAGCAATAATTGGTTTGAACGTTTTTGTGTTTCTGGTTCTAATAAATGGCGAGAGAAGAAGAATTGCAAGAATGGTAACGGTAAGAAAACGGAAGCCCGCCATCGCAAACTTCCAGTATTTAGAAACCGAATCTTTATCATCAAAAGTTACATCGCGGTAATAGAGGAAAGCCGCATAAGCCGCACCAAGCGCTAAACAGAAAATGATAAACCAGGAAGGATATTGGAAAGAGAAGGTTGAATTCAAAATTTACAGTTTAGTCGGTTGGTGGTTTTTACGGAAATAAAAAACATCAACTCATTATCAGTTTGCATTTAGCTGCCGCAATATAATTACCTATTCATACCCCCGCACACACTCAGCACTTGTCCGCTCACATACGTGCTCAAATCGCTGGCAAGAAAAACCGCTGCGTTTGCCACTTCATCTGCTTTGCCCATTCTGCCCATTGGAATTTTTTCAAGAATGCTTTTTTTCAATTCTTCGCTCAACACGTTCGTCATATCGGTTTCAATAAAGCCCGGTGCAATAGCATTGCAACGAATACTGCGTGAGCCAAACTCATCGGCAATAGATTTTGTAAAACCAATAATACCCGCTTTTGATGCCGCATAATTCGATTGCCCCGCTTGTCCTTTTTCTCCAACGATAGAACTGAGATTGATGATAGAACCATGTTTCTGCCGCAACATAATTTTAGAAACATGCTTGGTGAGATTGAAAACCGATTTCAAATTTGCTGCTATCACTTCATCCCATTGCTCTTCTGTCATTCGCAAAATCAAATTGTCTTTGGTAATTCCTGCATTGTTCACCAGCACATCAATCGCTCGAAAGTCTTTCAATACATCATCCACTAATTTTTCTGCTTCGCTGTAAACACCTGCGTTGCTCTTGTATGCTTTTGCTTTTACCCCTGCTGCGTTCAATTCGTTTTCTAACTCCTTCGCTTTGTCTTCGCTGTTAACAAAAGTAAAAGCCACGTTGCATCCTTCGGCTGCAAATCGTTTAGCAATGGAATAACCAATACCTCTGGTTCCCCCTGTAATCAATGCTGTTTTACCTTGTAGTAGCATGTTGATTTTTTAAATGAATCGATAACAAAGAAAAAAAAATTAAGCGCACCGTTAAACCGAAAAACATTTCCTCCGTCACAGAAACATAACCGCGGAAATAATTTTTAAACCTTTTAAAAACAGAAATCATGAAATCGAAGATTCACGAATTCCTTAACTTAAAATCAGAAGCCATGAGTAAACGAATAATCATAGGAATACTGCTCTTCATTATAGGAGCTACAAGTTCGCAAAAAATAAGTGCGCAAGGCGAAAGAACTCCCGGAATACGCCACCAACAATTTAAAGAGCAGCGCAGAATACGAGGAGGAGTTGCTAGCGGAGAACTCACCCGCAAAGAAGTCGTTCGTTTAGAAATGCAACAGGCAAAAATTAAACACGACAATCGCTGCGCAAAAGCAGATGGTGTGGTAACTCCGCAGGAACGCGCCATACTAAGAAGCGAACAGGAAAGAGCAAGCAGAAATATCTTTGTTGAGAAACACGATATGCAACACAGATAAATAAGAACGTGGGTTAAATAGGGTGGTCCCTTCTGCAAATGCAGAGGGGATTTTTTATTTCTTCTTCGAAAAAGTTTGCAAATCACTCATAATCTGGTTCGCAATATTATCGGCTGTGGTTTCCGAATTGCTTTCGCTGTAAATACGAATAATAGGTTCAGTATTCGACTTGCGCAAATGCACCCACTCATTTTCAAAATCAATCTTCACCCCGTCAATCGTATTCACCGGATACTTACGGTATTTCTTCTCTACCTCGTCAAACAACTCTTCAATATTCACCGATAAGTCCAAATCAATCTTCTTCTTCGCCATAAAATAGTTCGGATACGTAGCACGCAACATAGATGCCGTTTTACCGAATTTAGCTAGATGTGTTAAGAATAAAGCAATACCCACCATTGCATCTCTGCCATAATGCAATTCAGGGTAAATAATTCCTCCGTTTCCTTCGCCACCTATCACCGCCTTCACTTCTTTCATTTTCTCCACCACATTCACTTCGCCCACAGCCGAAGCAAAATATTCTCCGCCTGCTTTCTTCGTTACATCGCTAAGCGCGCGTGTAGAAGAAAGATTCGAAACCGTATTACCTTTCTTTTTACTCAACACATAATCACTCACCGCTACGAGTGTATATTCTTCGCCAAACATATTTCCATCTTCACATACCAAAGCAAGGCGGTCAACATCAGGGTCAACAGAAATTCCTAAATCGGCTTTGCTCTTCTTCACCGTCACTGAAAGCTCATTCAGATTCTCGGGCAGCGGCTCAGGATTATGAGGAAACTGTCCTGTTGCTTCGCAGAAAAGTTCTACCACCTGCTCCACTCCTAATGCCTTCAACAATTTTGGAAGTGCAATACCGCCTGACGAATTCACACAATCAATCACCACTTTAAAATTGCGTGCTTTAATGGCTTCCACATCCACTAGCTTCAACTTCAGAATCTTTTCAATGTGGCGGTCGATGTAAGAATTATCGAGGGTATAAGAACCAATCGCGTTTACCTCTTCAAACTCAATCGCTTTATCTTCTGCCATGCGCAGCAACTCCTCTCCTGCTTTGGCCGAAATAAATTCACCGTGGCTGTTGAGCAATTTAAGCGCGTTCCACTGTTTAGGATTATGCGAAGCCGTAATAATAATTCCGCCTCCGGCTTTTTCTTCATGCACCGCAATTTCAACGGTGGGTGTAGTAGAAAGACCAAGGTCAACCACATCCATTCCTATCGAAAGCAAAGAGCCCACCACAATATGATTCACCATTTCGCCACTCACGCGCGCATCTCTGCCAATTACAATTTTGCGGTTGCCTTCGTTGTTCTTCACCCACTCACCAAAGGCGAGTGTAAACTTCATAATGTCAAAGGGAGTAAAGTTTGCACCCGGAAAACCTCCGATAGTGCCGCGAATACCTGATATGGATTTTATTAGAGACAAGTTGCTGTTTTTTATTTAGGGACGGCAAAAGTAAAATTTTAAGGTACTTCGAAAAGCAGTTCGCCAACTCTTATGACCAAACCGACTGACTAAAATCACTCTTTTAGATTTCATTCAACATCTTACATTCGCGCTTGTTTAGATTTAATCTAAACTCAAATAATTACCAAAACTGCTTTGAAATATTTCTGTTACGCTTTATTGTTTCTCTTGTTTTCTATAGCTGCCAAAGCGCAGAATGGAGAGCAATCGCGCCTGTTGGTTCACACCCTCAATTACATTAGTCACGATTATAAGTTTGCGGTTAAGGACGGAAAAATTATTAGTGCCGATGAATACAAAGAGGAAGAAGAATTTTCTGAAGCTGCTGTAAAAAATTTCAAACTCTACTCTCCGCAATGGAGCGACAGCGATTCAGTTGCCATAGGCATATTGATAGACCGCTTAGATAATCTGATTGAACACCATGCCGAGTTTAAAGAAGTAGCCGCTGTAGCTATTGAAGCCAAAAACAAAGTAATTACTGCTTCGGGTTTAATCATTACGCCTGCTCAGTTTCCAAATTTGGAATCGGGCAAAATCATTTTCAAAACAGAATGCGCTAAATGTCATGGGGCTGATGGCTTTGGTAACGGACCCGAAGGCAAAGACCTTGAACCCAAGCCTCGCAACTTTCATGATGCCGAAAGAATGCGTTCTATTTCTCCGTTTTTTGCTTTCAATACAATTCGTTTAGGAGTTGAAGGAACGGGTATGAAAGCTCACCCCACTTTAGAAGATGAAGAAGTGTGGGATGTGGCGTTTTATATTTCTACGCTGCGCTTTCAGGATGTAGCATCTAATTCGTTTTTAAAAACAGAAGAAGCAAAAAAATTTCTCGCTGCAATTTCACCTGCCGATGCAGCCGTTAAAAGCGATGACGATTTTTTAAGTGCCCTGCATATTAGCGACACAACAAAAGCAAAACTTGTTTTAGCCGCTATTCGTTTGAACCAACCAGAGCGCAGCGATAAAGATTTCATCAACACATCGCTGCAATATTTAGATGGAGCCATGTCGCTCTACAACGAAAAAAAATATACCGAAGCATCGCAAATGGCAGCGCTTTCGTACTTAGAAGGAATTGAACCATTAGAAAATCGTTTAAAAGCAAGCGACCCTTCGTTGCTTACCACACTGGAAGAGCAAATGCAGCAGTTGCGCAAAATGATGGAAGAAAGCCGTCCGGCAATTGAGGTGAAAGATTCCATCAATGCAGTTCGTGTAACGGTGAAGAGTGCAGGTGAAGTGCTCAACAAAAAAGAATATTCATTCTGGCTCGCATTTTTTATGGCGGCCTCTGTTTTGTTTCGTGAAGGATTAGAAGCGTTCTTAGTGATTATGGTTATTCTCTCTGTAATTAAAGCGGGTAATTTATCTGGAGCAAAAAAATGGGTACACAGCGGTTGGATTGTAGCTGTAGCACTAGGTTGTGTTTTGTTTGTGCTAAGCGAAAATATTTTGGATGGAAACTCAAGCCGTGTAGAACTCACTGAAGGAATCATTTCTTTTATAGCAGTAGCTATGTTGCTTTACGTTGGTTTCTGGTTACATGGTAAAAGCGAAATCAGTCGTTGGAAAGATTATGTAAAAGGAATGATGAAAGGAGTAATGGATAATAAGAGCATGGTAGGCTTGGCCGCACTTTCTTTTTTCGTTGTATTCCGCGAAGTGTTTGAATCGGTTTTGTTTCTCTCTGCTCTTCGTGTTGAAGCAGGCGCAGCACATAGCAGTGCCATTTTATTCGGAGTGCTTTGGGCGTTTGCCGTGGTTTTAATTTTTGCATTTGTTGTTCTTCGCTTTTCAACCAAACTTCCTATTCCTACCCTTTTTAAAATTTCTTCGTTTGTGATGGGCGTTTTAGCGGTTGTATTAGCCGGCAAAGGCGCTCACTCGTTGCAGGAAATAGGAATTATTACTGTGCATGGAATTTCATTTTCACGCATAGAACTAATCGGTTTGTTTCCAACCTTAGAAAGCGTTTCCATTCAATTGGTGGTACTCTTACTTGTAGTTGCGATGAGAAAACTTTCAAAATAATATTTGCCCGCAGAATCTTACCTTGCAATATCTTCTATGCGATTCAAAAACAGCGTTACTATAAAACAAGCCCTTGACATGATGGTTACTGACCTTAAACTAAAAGGCAGAATTGATGAGTCGCGCGTGCGCGATGCCTGGGCAAAAGTAATGGGCGCTCCTATTGCTAAATACACTACATCAGTTACTCTCAAGAAGGGGAAATTGTATGTGAAGGTTGATTCTGCCGCACTCAAACAGGAACTCAATTATTCGCGCGATAAAATAAAAGAGGTGTTCAACAAGGAATTGGAAGACAACGTAATTAACGAAGTGATTATTCTTTAGTTGCTTTTTGATTAGCAGCAAACACATGAATTTTCTGGTTTGCAAGTTTTGCATCTAAAAAATTCTGAACAATAGGAAGCAATGCCAAGTGCTGACGATTGGATGCACTTCCCCCTGCTTCATTCAATTCATCTTTCAACTTTTGAATTTCTTTTTTGTGTTGCGAATAACTTTCCATTTCTGAAATCTTCTTGAACACATGCATTAATGCGCTTTCGAATTCTCCTTTGTAATCGTTGCGCAAAAAGTAGCGATACACATTTTGAATAGTGTTGTTTACATAAAGCATATTACCCATTTCCAGGTGACAGATAAACTCATACACATACAACATTAACAAAGCATCTAATCGAATTCCCGAATCGTAATTGGTCAAAAAATCTTCGCAAACATCTATCGCGGTTCCGTATTCGCCATATTCAACAAAGGCAGAAGCCGTAGTAATAATCATCGCCAATCGCACATCGGGTCGCAAACGATTTTTGAATTGTTTGAGGTGCGAAACCGTTTCGCGTAAGAGTTCTTTCAATGATTTTTCATCGCGTTTAAAATCGAAAAGTGTAATAGCGAGTTGCGTGTAATAAGTAAACTGCGCCATCACCTCTGTTTGATTATTCACCTGAATAGATTTCAACTCATCGAGATATTTTTCGAGTAATTTCCATTGTTGAGTAAAGTAACATGCCTGCGTTAACTGCGAATAAGCCCACAGCACATTCATCATTGAAAAATGTTCGATGCCTTCCTTCTTTGCATACTCTGTCAAAGCTTTTGCTTCTTCAAAAAAATCTTTCCATGGATTGAAAATTTGAAAGTGATGCAAGCGCAACGTGTGAAATACAAATCGCGAATCGCGGCTGTCGGCTAACTTTTTCTGCTGAACAATTTTCTGATTAAAAATTTCATTCAATGCTTTTAAATCTTCATTGCTGCGTGCCTGCATAGCTTTGCGCATAATTCGAAGCTGTTGAATCAGCAACGAATGATACTCGTGATAACGTTGCATTTGAGCAAGCAAAGTTCCGCGCTGTTCCATCCAATCATTCACTTCGCTGAACTCACTCTTCTTATCCGACAAAAACTCGTTCGAAGCGTAGTGAATACTTTTACTGAGCGCATTCCATTTTTCTACGAACGAACCGGCAGCAGAAGTTCTTTTCACCAATCGCTCAGAAAGTTTGAGTGCTTCTTCTTCCAAACCTCTATCTTCAAGCAAACGTATTTTTGCCAACTCAAACGAACTGTCGAACTCATGATTTTTCGCTTTGGTGTACCAAAGCAAAGTATCTAACAGCAATTCGTAGAGATAGGTTTTAAGATGAGTAACCTGCTTATCGAGTTTCTGCCGCTTTAAACGATTCAGAATTTTTTCTTCGTCAAACTCATCCAAAGCATCTATTATTTCAAAGAGCGTTTCGGTATTGCTTTTCCCTTTTTAATCATCTTTTAGCCCGAAACGCCTGAAATATTTCTTCTCGTTAGCGTCTAAACTTTTGATAAGCTGATAGAGTTCTTTCATTATTTCTGTTTGCGTAACCCCTTGATTTTAAAAGCCCTGTTTCTGTTTTTAGTCTTTGCAATCTATAAACCTTTATAACATTGAATTGATGAGGGTTGAATTTACCCGCTCATTTGCATCATCAATTAATTATAAAACTAAAAACAATAACAATGAAAACGATTATCAAAAAAACAAGCAACCACTTTTTACAAGTAGTGCTGGTGGCAGGTTTAATTACTGCTTCTTCCTGCAAAAAGGAACCGATAACAAATCCAGTAACGCCTTGCAATGATATTAACAGCGAAACCACCTGGAAAAATACTTCCGCTGCCGTTGATTACACTTTTGATTGCACTGTTAATGTAAATGCAAAACTCACTATTGAGCCAGGAACCGTGATTGAATTTAAAAACGGAGCGGGAATTTTAGTAAGCAGTAGCGGAGCATTGAAAGCAATTGGAACTTCTGCGGTACCAATTGTTATGCGCGGTACTAGTGATATACAAGGAGGTTGGAAAGGAATTTTAATAAGCAGTAACAACACCGAAAACGAGTTGACTTATTGCACCGTAAAGAATGGCGGAAGTGCAAGCTTCGATGGCAATGCTACTTTTCTGGCAAATGTGCGCGTAAGTTCAACTGCGCAATTGAGAATAAACAACAGCGTAATTTCAAAGAGCGCTAAATACGGTGTGTTTGTAGAAGGGCTGGATGATTCTGAATTAGAAGCGTTGACTTCCATTGCTAACGACACGTTTACCGAGAATGGAAGTTATCCGCTTTCGATTACTGCCGCTATGGGGAAAAATATAACTACAGGAATCTTAATTGGGTTGAATCAGGCAAACAAAGTAGAAGTGCGTGGCGGAAGAATGTTTGGCGACCACACCTGGAACAACATTTCGGTTCCGTATTTCATTAGTGGAAATACTTCGGTAGGTTATTACACAAGCATTGGAAATTTGAAAGTTATGCCGGGAACTACGCTTGAATTTGGTTCTGATGTTGGCTTAACCATTGGAGAATATTCAAACGGGTATATTGATATGACCGGAAATTCATCGCAACACATAACGATATCGGGTAGCAATCCGGTTCCGGGTTCATGGAAAGGAATTTGTTTTCAAAGCACGAATGCAAAAAATAAATTGTCGTATGTAGATATCAGTTATGGTGGTTCTTCTTCTTTTACGGGCAACACATCTCAAAAAGGAAATATCGTAGTAGGTGGTTTTTCTGCCGGTGATGTTTCGGTTGACCATATTTTAGTCGGGCTGAGTAAAGCTTACGGAATTTACTCTACTTTAGGGTCTGCAAATATTGATATCACAAACAATGTTTCTTTTCAAGGGAATGTAAGCGGAGATTATTATTACGAACAATAATTTTTTGCAACACAAAAAATAAAAACCATGAAAGCATCTATCATCTATCTTCTTACTAAAAAACTGAAACACATGAAAACTTTATTCAAAACATGCATTGCTTTTGCTGCAATAATTTTTGCAACACAAAGCTCAACGGCTTCTGTAAAACAATTAATAGGCGACCGCACCAATAACTGGAACACCGGCACTTCCTTTTTCGAAGGGTACGACTCTACCACTTACGAGTACGATGGAAGTGGAAAAATTACGCTCTCGCATGGTTTTGTTTACAACAGTGTTACCGGCTGGAAAGAAACATCGCAAATAGTTTATACCTACAGCGGTAGTTTACTCGCCAACAAAACCACCTATAACGTAAGCAGCGGTACTCAGGTAAATACTTACAAAGTAGACTATACCTACAACGGAAATAATTTGCTGATAACTGATGCCAGATGGCTTTGGGTCAGTAACGCATGGTTAGGTGTAAACCGCTATACCAGTGCATACGATGCCCAGCAACGCTTAATTACTTACACTACTGAAAGTTGGGTTTCCGGCAACTGGAAAAATTTGCGTAGGGAGCAATACGCTACTTTTACGGGTAACACACCAACCTTAGTTACTAAACAAAACTGGGTGAGCAATCTTTGGGTAAATGCTTATCAGTACAACCATATTTTATATAGCAGCAGTATCAAAGATTCTGCGGTTCACCAATATAACTGGAGCACAGTAAGTTCTAATTGGTATGCTTTCGGGTACACCATTTTTACTTATAACGTAAATGGTGATATGGCATCACAGGAATTTTTTGAATGGGTAGATATTATTGGCGGTACTCTTCCTTGGGCTCAATGGAGATACGATTATTCGTATACATCAAACGTGCTTACTTATGTTTATAAGCAACTAGCTGTGAACAACGGAAGTCTAGACCCTAACCAGCGGACCACGTTTACTCTTGATGCCAATAACCATTGGTTAACTGAAGTTGTGGAGAACTATAACCTAAGCACAAGTGCATGGGAAAACTACGAAAAACAATTTTTCAATTATGACATTGATGGTGATTTGCGTCATCATATTTTGCAGAACTGGACTGCCGGTAATTGGATAAACTACAATGAAGATTACTACTGGTATAGTTCTACTCTTTCGGGAATAGAAGAAGTTACAGAAACAAAACCGTTGAAAGTGTTTCCAAATCCATTTACACAAACAGCAACAGTTGAATTCAATTTGAAGGTAAGTGCTGAAGCAAAAATTCAGGTGTTTGATTTGAACGGAAGAATAGTGCAGCAAACAGAAACCTTCTTAAACGAAGGAAACAATCAATGGTCTTTGGATGGAGCTGAACTGAACACAGGATTCTATTTCATAAGAGTTGAGACGACCAAAGAAAAATTTGTTCAAAAAGTTTCGAAGTTCTAAAACGATTCATTTTTCATTTTAAATTCACGGGCAATATGAAGAACCTTCTGTTGCCCGTGTTTTTTTTATTCTGTCAAACGCTCTCCGCGCAAAAACATGTTTATGATGTTGAACTCTTCGGAAAGAAAATAGGACAAACAATTGTTGAGCGAATTGACAAAGGCAATGGCGAAGTGCAATTCAAATTACAAAGCAAAAGCGATGTAAATATTCTTTTCACACACAAAACTTCGGTGATGAATACCGATGTCATTTACAAAGACGGAAAAATGATTTCCTCTTACTGTAAGAATGTAAAAGACGGTGTTACGGAAATTGTTAGTGTTGCCTGGAACGGCACAAAATACCTGATTAAAAAAGGAGAGGAAGTTTTACAACTAAGCCAACTAATCGATTTTTCTTCCATTCAACTTTACTATGTTGAGCCGGTAGGAAGAACGAAAATTTTTTCGGAACGCATGGGGCAAATTTGCAGTTTCGCAAAAACAGCAGAAGGAGAATACGAGTGTAAATTAGCCAACGGAATCACCAATATTTACCGTTACAAAAAAGGTGTGCTGTACGAATTAGAAATGAGTAAGGGAGCAAGTGTGTTTATGAAATTAGTTCCATAAAAATCTTCACAGGGTTGAGATACGTTTTTCTTTTTCTTCTTCTATCCAATCATTCCTTCTCGCAAAAAGTAGGTTTCGATATTTTCTTATTCGGAAATAAAATAGGACAGTCAAGCATTGAAAAAAGTGTAAAGAACGACAGCATTACTACTTACACTTTACAAAGCAATTCTGAAGCGCATATTTTTTTTACTACAAGAATAATTTCACTGCATTACGACATAGTTTACAAAAACAATTTGCTTTTCTCCTCTTACTCCAAGCATAACCGAAATGATGAGCAACACATTACCGTCATCAATCGTCAGCAGAACAATACGTACATCATGAAACGCGATAATGAATCGTTTTGCATTAAGCCCGATATTGATTGCTCTACCGTAAAATTATTTTTCACCGAACCATGTAATGCGCAACATGTTTTTTCAGAACGACTGGGCGAATGGCGGCCGCTCAAAAAAACAGGAGAAGGAACTTATGAAGCCGATATGAAAGAAGGCATCACTTATTACTACCATTATAAAAACGGAAAACTCATTGAACTGGAAATGAAAAAGGGATTGCTCGGCTCCGTTTATTTACGTCCGCGATATTGATGTAGACAATAAGCGCCAACGGCAATTTGCTTCGGGATTTGTGCTTTACTCTGTTTGCTAACCAAGCAAATTTCGGTTACGTTTGACCGCAATCAAATTAACGGAGATATAACCGCTTATGCAGAAACTTCTTCTCACGCTTCTACTTTCCACGCTTGTTTTTTTCTCGTTCGCTCAGGGCACTTTTATTCCGGGCGGTTCCGATGGCATTGGCTACTTAGAACGTTTGGATATTAAATACGGAAAAATAATTCCTATTGAACACACCGCAGACAAACCGTTTCATCGCGGCACCGCTGCTAAAATTGCCGAAACACTTTTGCTTTCTAATCTCCGTTTCAATAAAGTTCAGCAATATCAATTGCAATGGCTGGTAGATGACAATGCCGAATGGCTTGACAGTTTGCAAAGCCGCACACGCAAACCGTTGATTAAAGTTTTGTATCGCGAGCCCGCAAGTTTTGCCCATGTAAGTTCTAAAAAGAAAGGTCTTTTCGATTTGCGTTTCAATCCCATCATTGCGGCTAATGTTGGCTATGAATCGCAAGAAGGTCGCTTCATTTTTACGCGCTCACTCGGTTTAGAAGTTCGCGGAAACATTATGCGTGTGTTTAGTTTTTATTTCAACGCCACAGGTAATTCTGCACGCAATCCTTACTACGTATCACAAAAAGCTACTGCTGGGAAATATCTCTATGTGCCCGGTCAATCGTATTGGAAAGATTACTCTTCAAAACCTTTCAAGTTTACTGATGGGGTAGATTATTTTGATGCGCGTGGTTACATCAATGTGAATGTGCTCAAGTATATCAATCTCTCTTTTGGTCGCGACAAGTTTTTTATAGGCAACGGACAACGCTCTATGATGCTGTCCGATTTTTCTGCTCCTTATTTGTTTTTACGGTTCAACGTAAACATCTGGCGGTTTAATTACACCAGCATTTTTGCTGAGTTGAATTCTCAATATGTGCGCGGACTTGACCAATTGCTTCCCAAAAAATATATGGCTGTGCATCACCTGAGCATTCAGGCAACGCGATGGATGAACATCGGATTGTTTGAAGCGGTGGTCATGAACCGAAGCAATCATTTTGAACTACAATATCTCAATCCGATTATTTTTTACCGTGCGGTGGAACATGCGCTTGGAAGTCCTGATAATGAATTGCTCGGTATTGATTGGAAATTCAATGCTATCAATCACCTTTCTGTCTATGGACAGTTTGTGCTCGATGAATTTAATTTCAAAAACGCTTTCGCAAAAAACGGCTGGTGGGCAAACAAATGGGCTATGCAGTGGGGAGTTAAATATATTGATATAGCCCCTGGCTTTGATGCACAAATTGAAGTAAACATTGCACGACCTTTCATGTATACGCACTCTGGCGACATCAATTACTCACACTACAACCAGCCGTTAGCACATCCGCTTGGCGCAAATTTTTATGAAATCATTTTGAATCTACATTACCAACCTATTCCCGGTCTTTCTTTAAATGCAAAATATTTTGTAGCGAAAGTGGGTGATGATACAATTGTCAATCCCGGTTCAACTCCATGCACAACTTGCGATATCACTAATTTTGGTGAAAACATTTTGGTGAGCTCAGATTACGTATCTAAAAATCAACCTTACGGACACAAGAAAATTGGAGATGGTGCAGGTGGCACGATTAACTATTTTCAATTACTGGCAAGCTATCAGGCATGGCACAACATTTATATTGATGCCGAAGTTTTGTATCGCAGTAAATCCACTTTGAAATCAATCAACAATCCGCAAACATCAACTTCATCTTTTATGTTTAATGTTGGATTAAGAATGAATTTGGCTTACCGCAAAAACGAATTCTAATGGCTTGGAAAGAAAAAGAAATTGAAAAACTTTATTTCTCTATTGGTGAAGTAGCCGAGTCGTTGAATGTCAATACTTCGCTTATTCGCTATTGGGAAAAGGAGTTTGATATTCTCAAGCCAAGAAAAAATGCGAAGGGTGACCGCTTCTTTACAAAAGCCGATATTGAAAAACTGAAAATTATTTATCACCTCGTGCGCGAAAAGGGGTTCACTCTTGAAGGAGCTAAAGCACATCTGAAATCTAAATTCTCAGGAGAAGAAAATAACTTGCGCGTAGTTGAAAAACTAAAAGATGTTCGTGGTTTTCTCGAACAGTTGAAGGAACTGCTTTAAAGCAGACTTTAGACATTAGATTTTAGACACAAGACAACTTCATTCTCCTCTATGTTTTTACTGTTCACTGCCACTGCCTAGTGCGGCTTTTTTCTACATTAGCCGCTCAATTTTTTCTATGAGCAAAATAAAATTTGGTACTGACGGATGGCGTGGAATTATCGCTAAAGATTTTACAGTTGATAATGTAAAGCGCGTTGCTAAAGCCACTGCTGTTTGGGCGCAAAAACAAAATCCTGATTCGAAAATTGTTATTGGTTACGACTGCCGCTTCGGTGGCGATTTATTTTCGCAGGTAGCTATCAATGTTTTTTGCAGCAGCGGAATAAAAGTTTTTTACGATAAGCATTTTGTTTCTACCCCAATGATTTCATTGGCTGCGCGCAACCTCGGTTGCGAACTCGGGGTAATTCTTACTGCAAGTCACAATCCGCCTTCTTACAACGGATATAAATTGAAATCGAAACATGGCGGACCACTAATTCAAAAATACATTACTGAAGTAGAAGAATTGATTCCTGAAAGTTTTGCCACCGAAGATTTATCGCCCGAAGAATGGGAACAAAAAGGGTTGCTGGAGTTTGTTGATTTAGAGACCATGTATTTTGCCCACGTAGCTGAGTATTTTGACTTAGATGCCATGAACGATAGCGATGTGGTAGTAGCTTATGATGCTATGTATGGTGCAGGACAAAATATTTTCCCACGCATTATGCCTCATGCTGATTTTTTGCACTGCGAATACAATCCTTCTTTCTACGGACAGGCACCAGAGCCTATTGCGAAAAATCTCAAAGAGTTAGAAGCTTACTTGCGTGAAATGAAACACGTAGATGTGGCTATTGCCACCGATGGCGATGCTGACC
Organism: Bacteroidota bacterium; assembly: GCA_947476645.1. Classification (GTDB taxonomy): domain Bacteria; phylum Bacteroidota; class Bacteroidia; order Chitinophagales; family LD1; genus Bog-950. The sequence goes on along the minus strand of CANJRM010000043.1, from coordinate 3,687 downwards.
GTATTGGTCTTTACAACGGCAACGGAAAATTTGTTGATGCGCACCACATCATTCTCCTGCTGATTCACATTCTGCATAAGTATAAACAGATGACAGGCAAAGTGGTGATTGCTTTTTCGGTTTCGAACAAAGTGAAAAAGCTTTGTGAGCAATACGGCATTCCTTATGAAGTAACAAAGATTGGGTTCAAGTACATCTGCGAGATTATGCAGAACGAAGATGTGCTCGTTGGCGGTGAAGAGAGCGGAGGCATTGCCGTGAAAGGACATATACCTGAACGCGATGGCATTTGGGACGGACTCGTAATTGTTGAACACCTCGTTAATCAGGAACAAAAATTATCGGAACTGATTGAAGAAGTTTACGAAGTAGTTGGTCGCTTTGCATACAACCGCCTTGACCTTCATTTAAAAGAAGAACAGAAATTGCAGATAATGGAGAACTGCAAAAACAATTTTTATAAAGACTTCGGAGGAATACCGGTAAGCAATGTAGAAGACCTTGACGGCTACAAATTCTATTTAGTAGATGAAGAAACCGTAATGATTCGCGCAAGTGGAACCGAGCCTTTGCTTCGTGTATATGTAGAAGCATCAACCGAAGAACGCGTAGAGGTTATATTGGACCTAGTGAAAAAAACACTGCTTGCTTAATTCGGGAATTCGGAAATTTGGAAATGTGTAAATTGAGTCATTCAATAACTCATAGTTTACCTTTATGAAAGATACTTCGATTGAAACCAATCCAATTCTAAAATTGACTTTCAGTTTCTCTTTGGATATTATGGATTACTGCGAAAAACTAGATACAATAAAAAAATATCCTCTATCTAAGCAGCTATTCAAGTCAGGAACTTCTATAGGAGCAAACGCGAACGAAGCACAAGATGCCGAGAGTAAAGCCGATTTCATTCACAAATTCAAGATTGCTGCCAAAGAAATAAAAGAAACAAAATATTGGCTGCTGTTATGTAAGCATTCAAAGAGTTACCCCGATACTGATAAGTTACTTCAAAAATTACACGAAATTGAAAAAGTAGTAAATAAGATAATTGCCACTTCAAAAAGTAAGCAAGGGTGACTAACATTTTCAAATTATTACGTAGTTCAATTTCCGAATTTCCAAATTTCCGAATTTGCGAATTAGTAATACTACTCTCTATAATATTTCAAATCTCTTATTCCCAGGATTCCACTTCTTTCAAACCACCAAAAACCTTTCTCGATTTCCCTGAGCACATCAATCAAAAGCGCCTCACCGGAGTTTGTGTTGGCTCAGTTGGTTTGTATGCAGGCATTATGATGGGAGTTGGCATTGAGTGGTATGGCAAACAGCCAATGGGAAAGTTTCACTGGTTCGAAGATGCGCACGAATGGAATCAGATTGATAAAGCGGGACATTTCTATGTGCCATACTTCACCACTGTATTTTCCTACAACATGTTGCGCTGGAGCGGCATGAAGAATACTCCTGCTGCGCTTACTGCGGGAGCTTTCGGTTTCTTATCGCTTGCCGCTATCGAAATTCCTGACGGACTTACCAATAAATACGGAGCAAGCTGGGCTGATATTGTTTTTGATTTTGGCGGAGCGGCTTTTGCAACCGCTCAGTATTTAATGTGGCAAGAGCAACGCATCAGCATTAAATATTCATTGCATGCAGTTAATTATCCAAGTGGTGAACTGCGCGACCGCGCTAACGAACTCTACGGAAAAAGTTTTGGCGAAAAAATTCTGAAAGACTACAACGGCATTACTACCTGGTTAAGTTTCAATCTTTATTCTTTCAATCATAATATCAAAGCGCCTTGGCTCAATCTTGCTTTTGGTTACGGTGCAGGAAACATGTATGGAGGTTTCGAAAACAAATGGACTGACAAGAACGGAGTCTACCACGACCGCAGCGATATTAAACGCTACCGCAAGTTTTTGATTTCGCTCGATGCTGATTTTTCAAGATTCAAAACCAATTCAAAAGCAGGAAAGATGGTTTTGGGTATTCTGAACATTGTAAAACTGCCGATGCCTGCTGTTGAATTCAACACACTCGGTCAGGTTATTTTCCACCCTATGTATTTCCTGAATTTAGATATGCCGCTTTACATCAAGAAGTAAAAACAAAGAGCCCCGCAAAATTGCGGGGCTCTTGTATTTTATACAGACGAAGCTTACTCCTCAGTTCCTGCTTCCGCAGTTCCTAATTCGCCATCTTCTTCTGCGTTGTAAGTCAGCTTGCCGTTTTCGATTTTAGCTACTGCTGCAATCTCATCTTTGGCATTCAGCTTAATCAAACGAACGCCTTGTGCGGCTCTTCCCATTTTGCGAAGCTGTTCAACCGCCAAACGAATAGCAATACCCGACTTATTGATAATCATCACATGGTCGTTATCGGTTACGTTGAGTATGGCTGTGAGGTGACCTGTCTTTTCGGTAACGTTCAATGTCTTCACACCTTTACCGCCACGGTTAGTGATGCGGTAAATCTCTTCGCCTGTTTCAGGGTCGTTGAGGTAAGAACGTTTGCCGTAACCTTTTTGCGAAAGCACCATAATAGTTTCGTCTTTGTTATCGGTGTTCACGGTTATCATACCTATGATTTCATCGCCCTGCTCTTCAAGCGTTACTCCGCGGACACCCATTGAGTTTCTGCCAACGGCTCTAACTTTTTCTTCGTTGAAACGAATGGCTTTTCCTTTTTTGGTAGCAATTACAATTTCGCTTTTGCCGTTTGTCATGCTCACCTGCACTAATTCATCGCCTTCGCGAATGTCAATCGCATTCACACCACCGTTTCTAACGTTTGAGTAAGCGCGAAGCGTAGTCTTCTTAATCGTTCCCTGCTTAGTGCAGAAGATTACACTGTGCGTGTCGAGGTATTCATCATTGCTTAAATTCTTCACCGGTATGTAAGCTACAATCTTATCCTCCTTCGGAATGCTGATAAGATTTTGAATCGCTCTTCCCTTACCGGTCTTCTCTCCTTCCGGAATTTCGTAAACCTTGAGCCAGAAACATCTTCCGAGTTCGGTAAAGAACAGAATGTAGTTGTGGTTGGTGGCGAGGAACAAATGCTCAATAAAATCTTCATCGCGCGCGCTGCTGGCTTTGCTGCCTCTGCCGCCACGGTTCTGTGTTTTATAATCTGCCGATGGCGTGCGCTTGATATAACCGAGGTGCGAAATAGTAACCACCACTTCATCATCGGCTATCAAATCTTCCATATTGAAATCGCCTGCGGCATATTCAATTGATGTTCTGCGCTCATCGCCATAGCGGTCGCGCACATCAATCATTTCATCTTTTATAATCTGCAAACGAAGCGGCTCTTCATCCAATACTCTCTTCAACCATGCAATCGTCTTCATCAACTCATCATACTCTTCACGAATCTTGTCGCGCTCTAAACCTGTCAAACGCGATAAACGCATTTCAAGGATTGCCTTCGCCTGTATTTCGCTTAAGCTGAAATTGCTCATCAATCCCGCCTTCGCTATATCGCTGTCGGCAGAAGCGCGAATCAATTTGATTACTTCATCTAAATGGTCGAGAGCAATCAATAACCCTTCTAAAATATGCGCGCGCTCTTCGGCTTTATTCAATTCCCATTTAGCACGTCTAATCACCACTTCATGACGGAACTCTACGAAATATTTAATCAGGTCGCGCAGGTTCAGAATTTTCGGAATGC
>CANJRM010000042.1 GCA_947476645.1 Bacteroidota bacterium | reverse complement strand
GAAGAACATAAAGACAATCTTTGTTGTTTCATGGTAACTTATCCATCTACACATGGAGTATTTGAAAGTGCCATCAAAGATATTTGCGAAGTGATTCACGCCAATGGCGGACAGGTGTATATGGATGGTGCGAACTTAAACGCACAGGTTGGTTTAACAGCTCCAGGAATTATCGGTGCTGATGTAAATCACATCAACCTGCATAAAACATTTGCTATCCCTCACGGTGGTGGCGGACCCGGCATGGGACCAATTTGTGTAGCGAAACATCTCGCACCTTATCTTCCGGGCAATGCTGTGGCAAAGACCGGTGGAGAAAAAGCAATTCACGGAGTTTCTTCTGCGCCTTATGGTAGCGCGAGTATTCTTTTAATTTCTTACGGATACATCCGTATGCTTGGATGCACCGGTGTAACCGATGCAACTAAATATGCCATCCTGAATGCGAACTATATGAAGTCGCGTTTGGAAGAATATTATCAAGTGCTTTATGTAGGTAAAGAACACGGACGTGTTGCACACGAATTGATTCTTGATTTCCGTTCGTTTAAACATACGGTTGGCGTGGAAGTAGAAGATGTGGCGAAGCGTTTGATTGATTATGGTTTCCATGCGCCTACGGTTTCTTTCCCTGTGGCAGGAACCCTGATGATTGAACCAACAGAGAGCGAAGACAAAGCAGAGTTGGATAGATTCTGTGATGCATTGATTGCGATTAAAGGAGAGATAGATGCGATTGAAAAAAAGCAAATTGATGCTACCGATAATCCTTTAAAAAATGCTCCGCATACAATTGCAATGGTTACCGCCACTGAATGGAATCATCCTTACACGCGCGAAGAAGCAGCATTCCCGCTTCCATTTGCTGCTGAAAATAAGTTCTGGCCTTCGGTTGGCAGAGTAAACAATTCGCATGGTGATAGAAATTTAATTTGCACTTGTCCGCCTATTGAGAGTTACATGACGGTATAAAATCATGCGCATATTTTCATTTCCTCCGTTTGCAGATGAAAACAGCAAGCTCTTAATACTTGGCACTATGCCGGGCAAAATTTCGTTGAGCAGGCAACAGTATTATGCTCATCCGCAAAATGCTTTTTGGAAAATCATGTTTGCCTTATTCAATGAAACTTTCGAGGAGGATTTCAAAAAAAGAAAGGCGCTTTTGCTTGCAAACAGAATTGCTATTTGGGATGTTTTGAAAGGATGTGAAAGAGAATCAAGTGCGGACAGTGATATCAAACTTGAAGAGCCAAACGATTTTGAAAACTTTTTCGCGGAACATACTTCCATTAAGCACATCTTCTTTAACGGCAACAATCCATGTTTGTATTACTCGAGACATCTGAAACAAATTCCTCTGCCATATACTATTTTACCATCTACAAGTCCTGCACATGCTGTTTCGTTTGAAAAAAAATTGAAGCAATGGCAGGTAATTAAAAAGCGATTAGAAGAAAAATAAAAATGCCCCGACCAGCGGGGCATTTTCTATTGGAACGAGAATGAAGGACGTTTTAATTCTTCGCAGTTAAAAGCGAAGGTGGTGCAAGCGTTGGACTCACATCTTTTTGGTAACCGAAGTTGACAGCCAGTTTGTAATTTTTCTTTGCATCTTTCTTTTTCTTCATACCCATGTAAGCATCGCCCATTGCCTGATATGTTTTTGCAAAACTTACATCGAGCGTTTGTGCCTTGCCTAAGTATTCGAGTGCTTTGCCATAAAGACCAATCTTGTTAGCGCATGAACCAGCACCGTAAAGAAAATCGCGGCTCTCACCCATTTTTGCAATAGCGTTTTCGTAATTGATAAATGCCTGCTCGTAGCTGTTCATGTTGATGTACGTTTCGCTGAGCTTGTTGTATGCTTCTGCATTTTTAGGATTCACACGAATTAAATTTTGAAGATAAGCCGAAGCGTGTTCGTAATCTTTATTCTTCAAGGAAAGGTTCACTAAGTTCCAACCTATTCTTTCGTTGTTGCGATTGAGTGCATACAACTTCGCCAAAAATTTCTCTGCATTTTTATCATCGCTTTGCTCTAAATAAATTTGAGCGAGCAACGCCACACAACCGGAATCTTTAGGAGCAAAAGCATAAGCAGAAGTCAAACTTTGCAGGGCTGCATTCTTATCCTGCAAACCGTAATGCACACGACCGAGATTATAAAAAGCCACCGCCATATGTTTATCGAGAATAGATGCTTGCGAAAAATAATCGCGGGCAGTGAGATAATTGTTTTGCAACAAGTAGCACACGCCTGTAAGATTGTGCACATCGGCACGATTGAAATCTAAATCCAACACATGTTTGTAGCTGGCAATTGCCTCATCGTATTTTTGCTGATAGAATTGCGAATTACCGAGGAAGAAAGTGGCAAACGTATCTTTAGGAGCCAGTTTCAAAAACTCTTTGAATGATTGTTCGCTCGAAGCAAAATCACCTTTGTTATATGCCTCCGATGCTTTGCTCAACAAATTGCGCTGATAAATTTCGGGGGATAAATCGGAAGCCGCTAAACGTTTTAGAATTGAAGAATCAAATTGAAATGCGCTTGCTACTTCATTGCTTTTTTTTGCAGCATCATTGTTTGAAAGCGAATCAAACGCCATTGCCATTAAACCCGAAACCAAACCATCGTTCATGCCGAGGGCAGAAAGTTTTTGGCAGTTCATAATACAATCTAAGTAATAGCCACGGGCAAAATCGCGAATCGCCTGCGTACGCGGGTCGCTGCTGTTTGACCATATTTTTTGAGGGGCTTGTGCGTTTGTAATAAGTGTAAACGCAAAAAACACTAGGGTTAAAATTTTTGTTTTCATTTCCTTCATCTCGTTTAACGGTTAATTAATGGTTCCCGATTCGAGCAGAAGGAAGAATGAAATTCTAACCTCCTGTTTTGAATCTATCAGATACTAGCAGGTCCTTCGAACCTGCTGTGTATTTGTAAAATCCTTCTCCGGTTTTTACTCCTAAGTAATTTGCCGTAACCATGTTTACCAACAAGGGGCAGGGCGCATACTTCGGATTTCCGAAACCTTCGTGAAGCACTCGTAGAATTGCTAAGCAAACATCCAAACCGATAAAATCGGCAAGCTGCAAAGGTCCCATCGGGTGCGCCATTCCCAGTTTCATTACGGTGTCAATTTCATTTACCCCTGCAACTCCTTCATGCAGTGTTTCTATGGCTTCATTAATCATCGGCATTAATATTCTGTTTGCCACGAAACCGGGATAATCATTGACCTCCACCGGAATTTTACCAAGCATACGCGCACAAGTCGTAATTTGTTTCACACAATCATCAGAAGTTGCGTACCCTTTTATCAACTCCACTAATTTCATCAGCGGAACAGGGTTCATAAAGTGCATGCCTATTACTTTATCGGGGCGTTTTGTAGCCGCACCAATTTTTGTAATGGAAATTGAAGAAGTGTTTGAAGCCAGAATAGTTTCGGGCTTGCATATTTCATCGAGCTGTTTGAAAATGCCGAGTTTGATGTCTACGTTTTCAGTAGCGGCTTCTACCACAAGGTCTGCATCTTTGCAGCTTTCGAACGAAGGGCTCGTTACAATATTTTTTAAAGCGGCATCTCTCACCGCTTCGGTAATCGTTCCTTTAGCAACCATTCTGTCTGTGTTTTTAATAATGGTTTCAGTTGCTTTGCCAAGTGCTTTTACCGATACATCAACCAGTGTTACCGAATAATTATTCATAGCAAAAACCTGTGCAATGCCGTTGCCCATGGTACCTGCTCCTATTACTGCTACTTTTTTGATTTCCATTTTGTGATTTTTCTCGGGCGAAAATAGAAAAGCAGTTGATTCGTCAATTGAAATAAACGCAACGCATTCAGAAACTTTATCACTTTCGCAAACACTTATGACAACAGCAAAATTTCCACCGGGACCATCCACCAATCTTTTATGGAGCAAAGAGCACAACATACGCAAAGATGTACTTGGTTATTTTCACAACAGTGTGCGCAAATACAATGGTATTTCACGCGCTAAAGTTGGTCCTTATCATTATGTCAATGTCTCCGTACCCGAATACATTGAACACATTTTTACGCATCCCGAGATTTATATAAAAGGTCGCGACAACAAAACCCTTCGTTTCTTGTTAGGCAATGGATTGGTAACCAGTGAAGGCGAATTTTGGTTGAAACAACGAAGATTGATTCAGCCGTTGTTTCACAAACAACGTTTACAAAGTTTTGTGCAGAAGATAACTGAAAGCACGGTGATGATGCTTAAAAACTGGGAAACCAAAACCGGTGTGGTGATTGACATGCACACCGAAATGACCGGTGTTACGCTTGACATTGTAAGCCAGACTTTGATGAGCACCGAAGTAAAAGGCGATTTTAAAAAATTGAACGATGCGTTGCTGGTGGTAATGGAAGGCATGATGAATTTCTTTCGCCTTCCCGCATGGATTCCTTCACCACGCAATTTGAAGATGAAGAAAAACCGCGCGGTGCTTTACGATACTATTGCAAAAATTATTGACGAGCGCAGAAAAACAAAAACCGTTCATAACGATTTGCTGACGATGCTGATGGAAGTAGAAGATGCCGACACGCGCGAGCGCATGACCGATGAACAATTGCGCGATGAAGTGATTACAATTTTTCTGGCGGGGCATGAGACAACGGCTAATGCTTTGTCTTATACTTTCTTTCTGTTAGCACAACATCCTGAAATTAAACAACGCATTGTAGATGAAGTAAAACGCGTGATTGGTGATAGCGAAATGAGTTTCGAAAATCTCAGCAAGTTGGAATACACAACGATGGTAATTAAAGAATCTATGCGTTTGTATCCTCCTGTTTGGGGCATTACGCGCGATGCAGCAAAGGAAGATGTGATAGGCGGTTACAGAATTAAGAAAGGTGACAGCATTGCCATGTCGCCTTATGCCGTGCATCGTTTAGAAAAGTATTGGGAGAATCCGCTCCAATTTGACCCTGAAAGGTTTTCACCAGAGCGAATGAAGAACATTCACCGCTATGCCTGGTTCCCTTTTGGTGGCGGGCAACGCTTTTGCATAGGCAACAATTTTGCAATGATGGAAATGCAGATTGTAATTGCACTTGCCTGCACGCAATTCAATTTTTCTTTAGCCGAAAATTTTAAGCTGGAATTAGAACCGCTCGTTACTCTACGACCAAAGCACGGAGTGATGATGAAGCTGGAGAAGAGTTAAGGTGTTATCTATTGTTGGTGTAACAAGTCAAAAGAAATTTGTCTCTATTGGAATCAGAAATGGAAATTCACTTCCCGTTTAGAATACTGCTTGTACTTATCTAACATCTTCTCAATCTTATCTTCCCACTCTTTTTGTTTGGCGGTATTTTGTGAATGGTTTGTTTCATCATCATACAGGTCATTAAATTTTTTTAGATCTGATGAAACTTCCTTCATGATATCCTGAACGTCTTTGTTGAATTTATTTTTTGAAACCACTCCCCGTTCCTGAATTTTCTTTGTAAAGATTCGACTGAAAATTTCAGTTATATCGAAGTGGCATTGTTCGTGTTTCAATAGCGCATCAGTAATTTTTTGAGTCTTCCACGATTTTGTTTTGTCGAAACGACTATAAACCACAACTGTAAAATCGTTACCTATGTAAGAAGTATTATAGCCAAATCCGCTAAACGTATAAGCTAAGTACGGTGAAGATCCATTCGGCTCTCCTTTAAAATCATCCCACTTCAATAAATGGGTAGTGTCCCAGGAAATAAAATTTTCGGTTTGTTGTGCATTACACAAGAACGAGATTAAAAGTGCACAGAAAAGCAAATTGGTTTTTTTCTACTCATTGGTTTATTATTCTTTTATTAACTTCTTACTTACTCTCCTCCCCTCTTTTTCATAAAGCGTAACAATATAAGTTCCCGCTGCAAGATTCTTCAGATTCAGTTGCAATGAATTTTGTTCAGCATAAATTCTCTGCTCTGTTAATTTCCTTCCTGCTACATCACAAACTTCTGCTTTGCTGAAAATATTTTGAGCGAAAGAAAGATTCACGCTTTCGTTGGCTGGGTTCGGAAAGAGTTCAAAATTATTCTGCGCTTCAATTTCATTTACCGAAGAAAAAACACAATCGGTTTCAGCAGTCGTAGTATCAGGAACTGATGAGTTCCAAATAGCAAAACAGTATTGCCCTTTTTTCAAATTATAAATGGTGGCGTAGCCTGTTTTGTTGGTTGAACTTCCCTGTGTGTTGATGGTAAAAGAATCGGCAATTGCCCATTCTGTATCTGAACTTGCCCGATACATCACCACCAAACTGTCTTCTGAATTAATAATGAAGGTAGAATCGAGCGAAGCATCGTGTCCGTTGTAATCAATTCGTGCAGCGGTATTAAAACCTGCACTAAAAATTCCATCTACCGTCCAGTATCGTTTATCGTGTAAATGCAATCCTGCAATTTTATTTTGCATCGGCTCGGGGCGAATCCAATTGTGTTCTATCCGCACCAAACTTGAATCGGTATTTGCATTTACATTCAAAATCATTTTCGCTGTTCCGAAATCGTATGCACCTGTATCTGTAATTACTTTCCATTCATCGGTAATGGCATCCTGTAAATGTTCATGAAAATCAAGCGCAACAAATGCGGGTGTAAAATTATTGAAACTCCGGCTGTGTGGTGTGCATTGACCGCTCACAAAAACAATTTCATCAATGCGGTTAAAGTTGTAGTCGAAATAAGTAACGCTTACCGGTACCAGATTATAATAATGAGGAGCGTGAAGCAACTGCTGTCGAATAACCATATCGGCTGTAACTGTAATTCCGGTTTGATGAACGTTTAAACCCTCCATAGAAAAATGCGGAAAGCCCGGAGCATAAAACCAATCATTAAAGCAATCGTTCAGTAGTACTCCGGAGCATTGCGATAGATAATCTCTGAACTGTGCAGTGCTTGTATTTTGCCAGCTAAAATCACGCACATAATTTTTTACGCAATTAAAAAATGTGGCATCATCCATGTAATGGCGAAGGATGTGTAAAGCATCTGCTCCTTTATCATAAACCGTTTTACCATACGTATATTCTGTAGGCACACCACTCACGGGCAAATAAGTTCCGTCAACAATATTGGCGCGGTGCAATACATCTTCGTGATTTATTCGCATCGAGCTTTTGTAAGTAGAATCGCCATACAGCTTTTCGAGAAAAAGTTTTTCGTTATAGCGCGCCCAGCCTTCGTTGAGCCACATTTCAGATGCCGAATCGCAGTTAACCAAATCGCCAAACCAATGATGCGAAAGTTCATGCGCCATCGCTTCTTCGCATTGGTCGCTCACCAGCGAAAGATAATACTGCATAAAACCAATATTGGTAGCATGCTCCATAGCACCCGCATTAAACGGCACAATGCAATAACCGAGTCTGTCCCACTTGTATTCGCCCCACAGGTTTTCGAAAATGTGAAAGGCATCATGCAAATGCACAAACAGATTTTTCATAGCCGTAGTATCGGTAGCGCGCGCAGCCAGTTCAATTTCTTTAACGCCACCAATGCCGTTTACCGTATCGAGCAGTGTTTGATAATCACTCACCGCCACACTGGCGAGGTACGAAGGAATTTCCTGATTCAGTTTCCAGTGCCATGTTTTTTTATTGGCTACGGTAGTAAAGCCCTGCAACAATCCGTTGCAAAATGCTTTGTGCGTGTTTTTGGTGGTTACATAAAACTCATACAAACTTCGCTCTTTAAAATTATCGAAGCACGGAAACCAAACTCTTCCATAATTATGTGGGTCGGCAAGAAAACTTACGCCAATATTAAAGGCATAAGTGGCTGTCCAGTAAAAGCCGCCAAAATCACCAACCATTTGCAGCGGATGCCCGTGATAAACCACTCGCACCGTAAATGAATCACCGGCACTAAAAAACGCGAGTGTATTAATATTCAATACCGAATCGTTGTAATCAAAAGGCGCATTGTAACCATTCACGCGCACTGTATCAATCGTAAGCCCGAGCAAATCGAGGTGCACATTCTGCACATTATTCATTTTGGCTTTGAGCCCTATGGTTACATCGGCATGAAGAACCTTTGTGGTAAAATCACTGAGGTCAATATTGATTTTATACGAGCGTATATCAATCGTATCGCCTCTTAAATCTTCTGCATTAGAGAGTTTACATAGGAGAAAGAAAAAAGAAAGGACAAGTAATTGACGAAACATGTGGCACGAATATAATTGGTTCAATTAAAGCAGAAATGTGTCAACATTCTGCTTTATACTTGCGCCCGCATTCAAAAAAATGAAAAAAAATTTCCCCCGTCCGCTTGCTATTATCTTAATCATACTTGTTCCGTTGGTGGGAGTGGTTTTTTCGAGTTGGTATATACCGCAGTTGTTTAATCCTAAATTGAAAATGTCGTTTCCCGATTATATGTCGCAATGGTTTTCGGGAAAAATGAATTACAACAACCGAAGCAATCGCCCGCATGCGCCTGCGAAAATGTTTGCCGAAGGAGTGGTGGAGGTGACCAACCTGAAAGGAGAAAAAATTATGGACTCGGTGTATCATGTTATACCTAATATGAAATTCGAAACACAGAATGGAGATTCACTCGAACTCGATTCACTCCGTGGAAATATTTACATCGCTGATTTTTTCTTTGCCAGTTGCCCGGGTATTTGCCCCAAGATGAGCAACAGTTTAGAGCGCGTGCAAAAAGGCTTTATCCGCGATGATAATTTCAAAATCGTTTCGTTTACTGTTGACCCTGCTAAAGATACTGTGAATGTATTGCGCAGATATGCTGATGAACATGATGCCATACCCGGCAAATGGTATTTTATGCGAAACAGCAAAGCCAATATTTTTAAACTGGCGAACGAAGGCTTCCACATTACTGCAAAGGACGATGAAAACCCTGAATCATTTATTCATAGTGAGAAATTGGTGCTGGTTGACCAGCAGGGAAACATACGCAATTATTACAGCGGAGTAGATAGCACCACCGTAAACAAAATGATGGCAGATGTTGTTTTGCTGCTTCGCGAAAGCGAAAACAGTTTCAGTTTCTCCAAACAAAAAGAAACCTCTAAAAAATTATTCGAATGAGATATCCCAAACCTTTATTGGAAAAGAATGACCAGGTAGTTAAATGGTTAATCGGAATTGTTTCGGTGGTGGTGTTTGTGGTAGTGGCATCGTTGCCTAAAATTCATTTGGGAGTTGAATTGCCTTTTAATCCGCATATTTTTGCAAAGTTTAATGCGGTTATCAATTCAACGGTTTCAATCCTTTTGGTGGTGGCATATATTTTAGTGCGTCAAAAAAAATATGAAGCACACAAAAAAGTAATGCTTGCTGCTATTGTGCTTTCGGTTTTATTTTTGGTATCGTATATCACACATCACCTGTTTGCAGGCGAAACAAAATTTGGTGGCGAAGGAACTGCACGAACCATTTATCTGGTCTTACTCATTTCACATATTATTCTCGCGGCTGTTATTCTTCCTATTATTCTTTTTACCGCTTACCAAAGTTTGACCGGTGAATATGCCAAACACAAAAAATGGGCGCGTTATACTTTCCCGTTGTGGTTGTATGTATCTATAACGGGTGTAATTGTTTATTTATTGATTTCGCCTTACTACGTTTAAGGTTTTATATTTGCTTCATGAACCGCTTCATTAAATACATTCCTTTCATCTTAATCGCCATTATCATTCTGCTTTCACTTTCCTCGTTACATGCGCAGTGTTCTATGTGTCAGGCAGTAGCTGAAAGTTCGCGCGATGCAGGTTCCACTAATTCAGATGGAATTAATAAAGGAGTGATGTATCTTTTCTTTACACCTTACCTTATCATAGGCACAGTTGGTTACTTCTGGTGGAGAACGCGCAAGAAAGCGCAGCAGCAATAGTTTTTCTACAAAATTACGGGGTCGATAAAACAAGGACTTCTCACAAACTCATCATCTGTGCCATCGAGGTAAAATATTTTTATGTGCACTTTACTTCCCGGCTCGTAGTTTTCCATAATAATGCTTTTCTTTTCTTCTGAAATTCTTCCGTTGATAGGTGTGCAATCTTTTTCATAAAGCAATTGCCGAATTTCTTTGGCGGGTTTTGCTAAATAAATTTTGTATTGGTCAAAATGAGGAGCTACATAATTGCTATCGGTTTGAGCAAAGCAGGCAACAGAGAAAGTAACAGCAAAAAAAATCAATAACAGCCGATTCATACAAACAGATTTTACATCAATGAAATTTTCTTCACTGCTAAAGCCATCGTTTCTTTCCTTTTTAATTTTCTGTTTTCTGTTTTCGCAAACTCAGGCACCAACCAAATTTCTTTTGGTCGGCTCTTCTTATCCAGTTTAGAGAAAGCAAGTTTCAATTCTTCAATCTTTTGCTTTGAAAGACTCCTCTTTTCTAAAACCAAACATGGTTTCTGACCACTAACCGCATCTTTTATTCCCGAAATAAAAAACGGAACATCAATTTTGCTTCGCAAAGACGCTTCAACTTCTTCAGGATGAATTTTCAAACCACCACTATTAATCACATTGTCAACTCTTCCGAGCCACTCAAACTGAGTGGGCGAAATAATTTTCACCACATCATTGGTCACTAAATTCTTTACTCCAAGTCTTGGAGCATTCACCACTAAACAATTTTCTTTGCTCATTGAAACACGAACAGATGGCAACACACGGAAATATTTATCAGCATTCTTTCCGTTCAACTTCTTTAATGCAATATGACTGATAGTTTCTGTCATTCCGAACGTAGCATACACGTTGTTCTTCATTCGCTTGATTGTTGTAAGCAGTTCATCGCTTATTCCTTCTCCACCCAAAATCACCGTTTTTATTTTTTCTGCTTTGCTGAAAGCTTTCTTGCTTGAAATAACTTGGGAAAACTGCATAGGTGTAAATGCTGCAAAATCAATTTTTAAATCTGTTCCTATTTTCAAAAGCGGAGCAGCTATTGGTTCTATGCCTTGTAAAAACATTTTATTTTCAAAAACTCTTGCCAGCATCATCATTCCTGAAATTTTATTGGCGGGTAAACAGAGTAAAGCAGATTTCACTTCACTAAGCCCCAAAGCTTCGGAAGTAAGAAGAGCACTGTTACGCATAAACTCTTTCTTGTGTAAAATGGTTTTTGGTTTGCCTGAAGAACCTGAAGTTTTAACTGCTATTGTTTTTACTTTTGGATTAAACCAATCCACTGAAAAAGACCAAACATGCTTTTCCCATTGCGTGGTAGCTTCACGCAATCTGTCCTGCGCAAAACCAAGCGGATTGTTTTCTAAATAGGTTAAAAGATAGAATGTTCTCATAAGCGCAATTTAAAACGGCATTTCTGAATTTTGACAAAACTCATCAATCTTTTTTAAAAAATATTGTTCAAGAGTTATAACATTGCAATATGAGAACAGCTTTTGGTTATATTATTTCATTATCTCTTTTTGCACTTGGCGTATTTTTCATTGTAAGAATGGGTGAACAATTGCCCGTTAAATCTGCTGTAGTAGCAATTACAACTTCTGCTTCAACAACATCTTCGCATGCTCCTGAAGTTGGAGATAATTTGAAACAATTGCTTCGCAATATTAAACAGCCGCTAAGCATTCTGCTTTTGCAAATGCTTTCCATCATTATTGTTTCGCGCATTTTCGGCTATCTACTTCAACGGATTAAACAACCTTCAGTCATTGGAGAAATTATTGCGGGAATAGTGCTCGGTCCTTCGCTTATGGGTTGGGTTTTTCCCGAAGCATCACATTTTTTATTTAGCCCTGATAGCATTAAGTCGTTGCAATTCATCAGTCAAATTGGTTTAGTGTTTTTCATGTTCACTATTGGTATGGAACTCGATTTTAAATTACTAAAAGGCAGAGCAACCGATGCTGTGGTTGTAAGTCATGCGAGTATTATCGTTCCGTTTTTTCTCGGAATGGTGTTGTCGTATTTTATCTATACCGATTTTGCTCCGGTGGGTGTAAAGTTTTTACCATTCTCATTGTTTATGGGAATTGCCATGAGCATTACCGCCTTTCCTGTTTTAGCACGTATCATTAAAGAACGAAACTTAAGCGGCACTTCTTTGGGCACACTTGCTATTACATGCGCAGCTGCCGATGATGTAACTGCATGGTGCGTGTTGGCTTTGGTAGTTGCTATTGCACAGGCAGGAACTATCAGCAGCGCGGTAATTACCATTTCACTTTCGTTTGCGTTTGTTATGCTTATGTTTTTTGTAGTAAGTCCCTTTCTACTGCGCATTCGCGAAACAAAAACCGTGCGTCATTCTATCGTAATTGCGTTTTTAGTGTTGCTTATTTCAGCTTACTGTACCGAAATCATTGGCATTCACGCGTTGTTCGGTGCATTCATTGCAGGTATTATAATGCCCGATATGGATGGACTAAAACATCAACTCACCGAAAAAATTGAAGATGTAAGTTTAATAGTGCTTATGCCTGTGTTCTTTGCCTGCACAGGATTAAATACACAAATAGGTTTGCTCAACACCAATTACATGTGGGTTGTATTTGGTTTTATTCTTTTAGTAGCCGTAACCGGAAAATTTGTAGGAAGCGCTGTAGCTGCAAAATGGATGGGACAAAGCACTAAAGATTCATTGTCCGTAGGCGCATTGATGAACACTAGAGGGTTAATGCAATTGATTGTGTTGAATATCGGTTACTCACTCGGTATTCTTACTCCCGAAGTTTTTGCAATGATGATTTTAATGGCATTGGTTACCACACTTATGACTTCGCCATTTCTCGATTTTGTAAACTGGATGGAGAAGAGAAAAATCCTGTAACTTTTTTCTTAATTATTTACCACAAATCTTTTTCGTGCAACTGAACTTCCCGAAGTAACCGTGAGGAAATAAATTCCGCTTTGCATTTCAGAAGTATTAAACTGAATTATAGGAGATGTAGCTTTTTTCTCGCTCACTAATTTTCCTTCCATATCAAACACTTTAAACTCAGTTTCAGTTTGTAAACCTGTTACAATATTTAAAACAGACGATGTTGGATTTGGGAACACCTCAACAACAATTTGATTTTCTGTTTTGCTGATTCCTGTAACAAATTCCTGTTTATAGAAATAGATAACTCCGGTAGCCGAACCACCATAATCGGTAAATACAATTTTATAAGTTACACCTGAATTGGTTTGAATAAAATAAGCTAGCGAATCTTGTATGTGGTAAGCACCCATATTGTAAACCTTCCAGTCCCAACCAATCGTATTCATGTTAGCAGAAAATGGATTCGCTCCTGCATTGTCAACAGTTGCAGCATCTACACCTGTTACTTGAGCAACGGTTTCTCCTTTGTTTGTCCAAACACCTACTGTATTATAGGTAGACCCCGGAATTACATCAAGTGCTGCATACTTTAAAAGCTGCAAATCCCAATCCATGGAGAGTGGCTCTTTATCGTGAACCTGATTATCGAGCATATTCAGGTAAACAAAATTCTTATTCGCGTGTGTTGCCTTGCCAACGTGAATGCTTTGAAGATTTGAATTGTCGAGGTCGGCATATTTTAAATCCCAAGCTGTATCGCGGTCGAGTTGTTCCACCCAAAACTTTTTCAATGCGCCATTGGGTAATTCAAAAAGGTAAACTTTTCTTCCGGTAACATCATGATTTGGCGGACCTGTATAAACTCCCCAACCGTAATTGTAAACTGCAATGTTCAAACCGCTGTTCAAAGCACCCATGTCGAGAGCGGTATCTGAGTCATGCAAATGATTCCAAGTATGATAACCTGTGGTATCAACCACCACATTAAAAGAATCGGCAGTATAATTTGGAATCTGATAGACGTTCACACCTAATTGCTCGTTGATGCGAAGTGTAGTTCCCTGCAACGTATTATTCGGAAAAAGCGAAGGACGAACAGAAATCGCCAGATGCCAGTCGGTATTTGATGCAGTTGTTTTTTGCCCACCATTCAAGCCGTAGAAAACCATATCTGTATTTCCTGTAGCTGTCGAAGCGGAATCATACACCGGAATTGTTTGCGCGTTGATGTTCACAAAGGTTATGCACAACAACAAAAGAGAGTAAACGTTTTTCATTTTTCTAAGTTAAATTTGAGCGCAATACTACAACAGGTTATTTTTCTAATTGTCATAGAATTGTCATTTTTTCAATCTGTTTAAAACTTTAACACATGAACAATCTACTACCATCTCATTCCAAAGTTTGGGTTTATCAGAGTGTAAAGCCCTTTAGTGAAACCGAAACGCAAATCATTTCAGAAAAAGTGAAGCAGTTTGTTCGCCAGTGGACAGCGCATAAGGAACAAGTAACAGGCGATGGCTTTGTACTTTACAATCGGTTTGTGATTTTAATGGCCGATGAATCGCAAGTGGGTGTGAGCGGTTGTTCAATGGATGCTTCGGTTCATTTTATAAAAGGATTGGCAAGTGAATTCAATACCGATTTTTTTGACCGATGGAATATTGCTTACATGGAAAATGACAATGTGGTAAGTTGTAACCGCGCAGAGTTCGAAAAATTAGTGGACACGGGAAAAGTGCATGACGATACCATCGTGTTCAATAATTTAGTTCAAACAAAAAAAAACTTTGAAACCAACTGGAAAGTCCCTTACGCTAAAAGCTGGTTGAAAAATCTGGTGCAAACGCATACTGCTTTTAGTTCTGTGCTTTAAAAAAATAGCTTCTCTTAAATTCTGTAAATGTTACCGAGGCATCAGTAATGTATTTCATATTTGCGCTGTGACTATCAGAAAATTTTTCTTCACCCTTCCTCTACTTTTCTTTTTTGCAAATTTTGCATCGGCACAATACAAGGTTGATGGTATTATAACCGATGCCGATGACCATTCTGGATTAGCGGGTGCTTCGATTAAGCTTATTTCAGGTTTTGATTCTACTAATGTAGCAGGCATGGCTGCTGATGAGAGCGGCAAATTTGAATTCAACAATGTGACGAAAGGGTTATATCGCCTCGTAATAAACTATATCGGCTACAAAACAACCGAGCAAAAGTTTTTCCTTATAGAAGATAAGCACTTCGAAAATATTTCCGTTGCTAAAAATTCAACCACGCTTAAGGATGTAAATATTACCGAAAAGGTGACTCGCGTAGAACAGAAAGGTGATACATCGGAGTATAATGCCGCGGCATACAAAACCAATAAGGATGCAAATGTAGAAGACCTGGTTACTAAAATGCCGGGCATTACCAATGAGAACGGAACGATTAAAGCACATGGCGAACAGGTGAAAAAAGTTTTGATTGACGGTAAAGAATATTTCGGAGATGATGCTTCATTGGCTATGAAGAATCTTCCATCGGAAGTAGTAGACAAGGTGCAGATATTCGACCAAATGGGCGACCAGTCTTTTTTCACCGGCTTTGATGATGGCAATTCGCAAAAGGCGATGAACATTATTACTAAGAAAGGAATGAACAACGGTGTGTTCGGCAAATTTTATGCGGGTTATGGTTATATCAATGACTCGAAATACACAGCAGGTGCAAGTGTGAATTGGTTTAACGGCAACAGGCGTTTGTCGTTTTTAGGAATGAGCAACAACGTTAATGTGCAGAATTTCTCCACGCAGGATTTACTTGGGGTTACAGGTTCATCGGCACCAAGAGGAATGGGAGGCGGTGGACAAGGAGGAGGAAGGGGCGGGCGCAGTGGTGGATGGATGGGAAATTCTGGTATCAGCAATTTTATGGTTGGGCAGCAAGGAGGAATTTCTACTACGCATTCAGCGGGATTGAATTATAGCGATGTGTTAGGCAAAAAGAAAAACCTGAAAATAAGCGGCAGCTACTTTTTCAACTGGATGGATAATGTGAACGCTACAGATTTAACTCGCCAGTATTTTAATCGTGGTGATAGTTCTCTTTACTATGCTGAAAGCAATAACACCGCCAGCCGTAACATTAATCACCGCGTTAACCTGCGTTTGGAATACCTGGCTGACTCAATGAACAATTTCATTTTTACACCCAAGTTCAGCTATCAGCAAAACGAACAAACAAATACTGTAGACGGACAAAATTCGATTGCAAAAACTGAACTGCTGAGCAGAACACTCAGCACCTATGTTTCTAAAAACAGCGGATACAGTGCATCTGGCGATTTCCTGTATCAGCATAAATTCAAAAAACTGTATCGCACATTCTCTGCTAATGTGGGAACAGCCATCAACAATAAAGAAGGAAACACCACACAGAATGCACAAAATTCTTTTCAGCAGGCAAATGATTCATCGCTCATAGACCAAAAGGCAAATTCAATTGGAACGAGTTATAAAGTTTACGGCAATATTTCTTACACCGAGCCCGTAGGAAAAACGGGAATGGTTCAGTTGAGTTATGAGCCATCATACACCTGGAACAAAGCCGATAAAGAAACTTTCAATCGCGATACTACGGTTCATGATTACTCTGCATTAGATTCAATTCTCTCCAATAAATACGATAACGATTATATGACACACCGTGCTTCGGCAAGTTACAGAGTGAGAGGAACGGCATTTAATATTTCAGTTGGTGTAAGCGGTCAGTATGCTTTGCTCAGTGGCAAAAGTTATTTCCCTTATGCTTACGACACTAAAAGAAATTTCTACAACCTGTTGCCAAACGCGCAATTCAATTACAAGTTTAAGAACAGCGGTAATATCAAAATCACTTATCGAACGTCAACCAATCCACCAAGTATTAATCAACTTCAAAACGTAATTGATAATTCGAACCCACTTTTGCTCAGCGCGGGAAATCCTGATTTGAAACAGTCGTTCAATCATTTTGTGATGCTGCGTTATAGTATAAGCGATGCTAAAACTGCGCAATCTTTTTTCCTATTTACTTCTGCGAATTACACGCAAAACTATGTAGCCAATTCCACTTTTATTGCGGTGAGCGATACTTTGCTTAATAATTCAGTCTTACTTCGCACAGGCTCACAACTTTCGCAGCCGGTTAATTTGAATGGTTATGTAAATGCAAACGCATTCGTAAACTATGGGTTACCTATTACTAAAATCAAATGCAATTTGAATCTGAACGCAGGGTTCAATTATGCGCGCACTCCAAGTCAAATCAACAACGCGCTTAATTTCTCAAACAATTATTCGGTAAATGGCGGATTTACGCTCGGCAGCAACATCAGTGAAAAAATTGATTTCACTTTAAATTACATGGGCACTTATAACATAGTGAAGAATACCTTGCAGAAAAACTCAGATAACAATTATTACTCGCACAATGCCAGTGCAAAAATCAACTGGCAGTTCTGGAAAGGTTTTGTGGTAAACACGAGCGTGCAGAACACTTTGTATGCGGGGGTATCTCAAGGATATAATCAGAATATCTTCCTGTGGAATGCTTCACTCGCTTATAAATTTTTGAAAGACCAATCGCTCGAACTCAAAGGAAGTGTAAACGATATTCTGAATCAGAACAGCGGAGTAAGCCGTACGGTAAACGAAACTTACATCGAAGATTCAAAATCGAAAGTGCTGCAACGCTACTGGATGCTCACGCTTACTTACACGCTGAAACAATTTAAAACAGTAGTTAAATAGTTTTAGAGAAAATATTTTACTTATTCTCGAAGTGAAATATTTTCCATGCAACAGCAAAGTAATTTCCGTTTTACAAATTGGGCGAAGAACGAAACCTGCATTGCGCAGAAATATTTTGTACCCGAAACAGAAGCAGAATTGATGGATGCAATTGCAAATAACAAAACAGTTCGTTTCACGGGAACGGGACACTCCTGGAGCGCTATTTGTCTTAACACCGAGGCGCTGATTAATCTCGACAGGTACAACAAAATTCTCCATCTCGATAAGGAAAAACTTCAAATCAAAGTTCAGCCTGGTATAAAACTTTGGCAACTCAACGAAGAATTAGATAAGCATGGTTTGGCGCTCACAAATCTTGGTTCTATTGCTAAACAATCTTTAGCTGGTGCTATGTGCACCGCTACACATGGTTCGGGAATTCAGTTTCAAATTCTTGCCTCGCAAATTGAAGAGTTCACTTTGATAAAAGCGAACGGAGAAAAATTGGTGCTTCATCATGAGCGCGATAAGGAACTTTTCAATTTGTGTGTGGTTAATCTCGGATGTCTTGGTGTGGTTTCTGAAATTACACTCAATGTTGTTCCGGCTTTTAATCTCCATGACCGGACTTCGGTAATGAATTTAGAGCAAGCCATCAATCAATTGCACGAAATGGTAAACAGCATCGACCATTTTAAACTGTGGTGGTTTCCGCATGTAGATGATGTGGTGGTGTATAGGTACACCCGCACACAGGAGAAAGTAAATGATTCACGATTCCGCCAATGGCTGATGGACGAAATTTTATCGGTGAGTGTTTATCGTTTGTTTATCAAAATCGGAAACATCAATCGCGACTGGCGAAAAAGAATTAATCGTGCGCTCGTTAAAAAATTTATGCAACCGCTCAATAGAATTGAGAAGAGTTACAAAGTATTTAATGTTCCCGAGCCGCCTTTGCACCGCGAAGTGGAATGGGCTTTTGATATTTCTGTTGCTAAAGAATTACTCAGAGAATATACGCAAATGATAAATGCTTCTGCTCACCGCATCAACTTTATTCAGGAAATAAGATTTACAAAATCCGATGATTATGCGCTGAGCCCTTGCTACCAACGCGATACTATTTGGCTGGGAGCTTACAATGCCGATAACTTCGGGTGGAAAGAATTGATGAATGACTTTGAGCAGTTGGCAAAAAAGTATAACGGACGACCACATTGGGGAAAAGAATTCAGTTGTAACAGCGAATATTTTGAAGCAGTGTATCCCAAATTAGATGATTTTAAAACGCTGCGTTCACAAGTAGACCCCCACGGAAAGTTCATAAATGAATACATCTCGAAAATATTTTTTTAGTTTTCGCGCATAAACCGCAGGTCTATGAATTTGAAAATAGAAATACGCTATGCTGTGCTCATTAGTTTACTGATGTTGCTCTGGCTTTCGCTCGAATTTATGGTGGGCTTGCACGATACTTACATACAATATCATCCGTTTGTTACCTTGTTTGCCTTTGTTATTCCAATTGTGTGCAGTCGTATGGCACTAAAGGATAAGCTAGAAGAGTTGAATGGGAAACTTGATTTTAAGCAAGCCCTGAAAACGGGAATTATTATTGCCTCTCTAGCAGCATTGTTTGCCATCCCAGTACAATTTGTTTTTCATTATTTAGTAAACCCCGATTTTTTCGACAATATGATTTTTTATTCGGTAACCAGAGCTATGGCTAGCGGCACAGATGTAGTAAAAGCAAAAGCAGAAGCAACCTCTTATTTCAATTTTACCTCTTATCTTCTGATGTCGGTTTTCGGCACACTTATTTTCGGTTCTGTTATTGCGGCTGTAATGGCGTGGAGAATGAGAACGGATAAGTGAGAATGCTGAATGCTAATTCAGAATTCGGAAATAGAAATCTGAAAAAATCAAAAGCAATTCATGGAAAAAATCTTTACGCTTGTCTTTATACTGAGCGTTTGTTTCGAGTTTGTGAAAGCACAGAAGAAGGAAGACAACCTAAAGCCATATTATTTAGTATTGCTCAAAAAGGGACCACACCGAGACCAGGACTCTGCCACGGCAGTAAAAATTCAGAAAGAACATTTAGAAAATATCAATCGCTTAGCAGCTTCAGGTAAACTGAATGTGGCCGGACCGTTTTTAGATGATGGTGACCTGCGCGGCATTTTCATTTTCGATTCGCAAAGCGAAGATGAGGTAAAATTATTTTGCGAAAACGATGCGGCAATAAAATCGGGTAGGCTGATCTACGAAATTCATCCCTGGATGACACAAAAGGGAACTTGCTTTAAATAGTTTCTGGTGAGAATTTAAGTGAAATCAAAATATTCGGCACACTGTTTTTGTAAGTAAGGAATCCGTTCATGTGGAGAAATATTTCTTACTTAAGTGTTTTCAAATCTCAAGCAGGTTTTTACATTCACATAAGTTCTTTGATACCTCCGAATTCTGAATTTCAATTTCTGAATTCTTAAGATACGCCCACACAGACCGATGCGTTAGATGGATAATTATTACAGAACCGGGCTTAAGTTGCAACGTTAATGGCGGGTCGCAATCATCAGCAATGGTGGTCTTCGTCCAAAAAACAAGTTAACAGCGAATTACAGCAATGTTGCTAAGCCCAAATCCTGACTTGAGATGCGTCTTAACGTCAGCATCTGTGTGGGTTTTTTTATTTCTACAGCAGTCTTTTTATAATCTTCAATTGGTGAGAATATTTTTTGGCAGAAGTATTGTAAATGCCAAAGTGGTCGAGTTTATCAATACGCACTTTGCCAGAGGAATGAATAATTCGATTGTCCTTAAGGATAATTCCGACATGAATTATTTTCCCTTCTTCGTTATTAAAGAACGCCAAATCACCCGGCATTGCCTCTTCAACAAAGTTTACAACCACTCCTTGTTCGGCTTGCTGATACGCATCGCGTTTTAACTGAATACCCATAAACTTAAATACTACTTGTGTGAATCCCGAGCAATCAATTCCAAAAGGGGAACGACCTCCCCAAAGGTAAGGTGCATTGAGATAGCGCATAGCAACACGCTCTAAGAGCGCATTTGTTTTTCCTTCGGCAGTAACTGATTGACCGTTGTAAATAAATTTCTCTTTCCCTATTTTGAAATTCATACCATCGAAAAATGGCAGAGAACTTCCTGCAACTATAGGCACCGAATCGAAACCAGAAGCGGCACTACCCGATAATTCCATGGCAACACCGCAATTATTTTCGGTGTTGTTATTGAACTCTTTTTCGTTTAGTTCATGAAACTGAGCAGCATCTATCCAACCTTGATAGGTATCATAGCAACACTCTACTTGCAACCAGTTTTTTTGTTCTTTTATTACAGTATAGCATTCGCCAAACAAAAGTTGAGAAACCATTTCGCTTTTGTGTGAAGGTTCACTTCGAATTGGAACGATACTTAAATGGCTTATTCCGTATTTCATGCACACCGAAAGTAACAACCATTACACGATTTAAATTATCTGATTACTTTTATGTATCTACACTTTTTTGTGGGTATTTCGAAAGTGTATTTTTTTATGTTTGTGAATATTGAAATCAAAATGCAGAGTTTGCAACGGAATAAATGTTTTCACGCTCTTTTGTTTAGTAACTGAATGAACTAATTTCTACCCTAATGAATATGAAATTGACAACTACTGCGTTATTGCGATGTTTTGTTTTTGCGCTTCTCTCTCTCTTCTATAACATTGGTTATACCCAAACCTGTAGTTTTACATTTACCGAAGATACAACCAGTTGCGCACCGCTAACGCTTTCTGCTACTGCTCATGAAACTGATAGTGCTAATATAGTTGAGCGTATATGGACATTGACGGGTCCCGGAGGAATAGTGGTATTTACCAGTACCCCAGGAACTAACAATCCCACCTATACTGATATTCTTGACGTTCCAGGAAGCTATTGCTTACGTTTACGCACCACAAATTCTCTGGGACAAGTTTGCACCATTCAACGATGTGGAATATACGTAGCAGCTAATCCGGTGATTGATTTCACTTTTTCAAATACTCTTGGTTGCGCCCCTTTAACAGTTCAGGCGGTTTGTAATTCCACACCCGGAAGTGGAACCATTGATTCTCTGGTTATTGATTGGGGGTGTGGGGCACCTTACTTTAGTCCGGTTTGTAATACCAATCCGATTACACACATATACAACTGTCCGCCTACAGCTAATTGCTACAAAGTTACCACGGTTGTAAAAAATACTTTTGGTTGTTATGCTGACACCACTTATAATGGTAAGGTTTGTGTAATACCGAAGCCACATGCCTTTTTTACTGCCAATATTACTACGGTTAACTGCACCACCACTCCTTTAGCCGTAACATTTACAGCAGATTCTAGTGGCTTACCTTGTAGCACTTATCATTGGTATATAAATGACTCACTTGTGTATTCTGATTCTTTAGGGTTAACTTTTCAATATACTTTCCCTGTTAATCCATATTGTTACGATATTAAATTAGTGGTTACACATTGTACCGGTTGCAGCGATTCGCTGGTGCGTTCAGATTACATTTGTGTAAGAGATTTTCCAGTTGTTTCATTTACTTCAAATGGTCCTACAGGTTGTTATGGTCCCGGAGACCCTTTTGTTCTTTTACTTACAAACACATCAGGCTCACCTTCACAACTTACTTGGAATTTGAATGGACCGGGAAGCGGTGGTCCACTCGTTCAAGTTTCGCCTCAAACAGGAGGTTCGGCAAGTTGGAACATAACCACGCCTGGTACTTATTTTGCGACAGCAACAGGAACTTTCGGTCCGGGTTGTAGCACCACCTTACCACCTCAACAAGTGGTAGTTGTCAGTGCAAAACCCAACGTTACATTTACCACTACCGATACTTTTAGTTGTAAGGTTCCTTATTTGGTGCATTACACGGCTTCAGGTTGCGCTACATGTACTTATGCCTGGCAGTTTAATGGAGGGTCTCCGCCTACAGGCTCCGGAGTAAATGCTAATACCACTTATTCAGGCTATAGTAATTATACCACTATCCTCACTGCTACCGATAATAACGGATGTGTTGCTTCGGTGTCGCAGCAGTTGGTTAAAACACTAGCATTGGTTGCTAAAATCGGCTTTAATAAATCGAAAGGGTGTTCTCCTCTATGTGCAGTTTTTGATGACTTAACCAACGTGTCTTTGCTGCATACCACAATTGCAACTGAGTGTTGGAGTTTTAACGGACCAGTAGTGATACCAGGTGCTTGTAAAGATACTATTCACCGTTGTTTTGTAGATACAGGATGTTACGATGTTCAACTGGCAGTTACCACCGTTTCGGGTTGTGCAGACACACTCTTGCTTAAAGACACTGTTTGTGTAGCTGATAAACCGATTTGCAGTATGACGGCTTCGCCTCTCACTATGTGTTTTGAAGCAGACTCGGTAAGTTTTACTTTAGGATGTCTGAATGTATTTGACAGATGCCATTGCATTTTCGGTGATAATCAGGAAGGCGACTTTTATTCTCCATCATGGTTCCATATTTATCAGGATACGGGTGTAATACATACTACTTGCGTAGCGTATCATGATAGTTGCGCATCTGATACTTTCAAGTTTACCGTAAATGTTCTTCCTCCAATTACGAAGTTCCTGGACTCTACTTTTTGTAACATGGGTGATACTGTTTTTCTCTATAATAAGTCTGTAGGAGCAACCAGTTATTTTTGGAATTTCTGTGATGGCACAACTTCTACTTTGCAAAACCCACATGTTATTTTGCCTCCTTGCGATACTTGTACGGTTACGTTATTTACGAACAGCAGTGTAACGGGTTGCGACCATAAAAAGTCCGTCACTATAAACACTGCCTGCGATAGTGTGGCGTTTAGCCCACTTGATACGGTCGGGTGTTCCCCTTTTACTGTACAATACGCTAACATATCCAGTACTAAAACTGCCGGATTTACTCGTTGGGATTGGGACACTTCTGTAGCTACAGGATTTGGGCTTCAGTGGTTTGGGGGAGGCACATCAGGAGGAGACCCTGTTAACCATATTTTTTCTTCCCCGGGTGTTTTTGGTATAGCCATGCGAAATAAATCTATATCCGGATGTATTGATACGGTTTATGGCTCGGCTACTGTGTGTGATTTGCAACCTGATTTTGGACCTTTGTCAGTTTGTTTGCCTTTGCCCATGAATTTTATTGATGCTACCATTGATGACTACTGTGCGCTTACTTCCTGGTATTGGGATTTTGGAGATGACTCGACTTCTACCCTGCAAAATCCTTCTCATCAATACGTGTTATCTGGTACTTATCCGGTTACACTTGTGGTAACTAATAGCGCGGGATGCACACGAACAGTTACGCATAATATTATAGCTTCTACTCCTATTCAAATTAGTTACAACGTTGATAGCTTGTTGTGTGAAGGATCTGGTACATGCGTTTCTAATAGTTCTCAAAATAATCTTCAGTTTGTTTGGGATATTGATGGTGGAGCCAGCCCCGCTCATTCTACTTCTTACACTCCTTGTTATACATTTCCTGCCGGTCCCGGAGAATATCATTTACACCTATTGATTTCTGCTGCAGGACAATGTACTGTTGAAGATTATGATACTATTCAAGTGCATAATCCTATTGCTGCAGGTTATGTTAGTCAAGATACTATCCTTTGTCCTAACCCACCACAACTTATTGCGTTTTATGACACATCGAAATATACAGATGCCGATGGTACCAGGGTTTGGGATTTTGGAGATGGCTCTGTTGGGTATACATCTCCGGCAAACCATATTTATAGTGAACCAGGTCAATATGTATGCACACTTTCGGTAACTACTTTAGATGGATGTTCAGATATGGATACGATAGCTGTGATAGTGGTTTTAGGTCCGTTTGGTTCGTTACAAGTAGCACCAGATGGTTTGTGTTCTTGTCAGGATACGGCATTCTATCATCTTTCAACCTACAGCGCTACTAAGGCAACATTGCTTTACGGGTGTAACGCAGGTTTTCAAACGGTGAATCCAATTACTCCTATTGGTACACCAACTAACCCAACTGATTTTGATTTCTTCTTTAGGTTTTGCCGTACCGATTCCTGTCAACCGAAAGTTGTTTTTGAAGATGCGGCAGGATGTACGGTTTATTTGGAAAAGGAATTCTTAGTTATTGATTCTCCTGTGGTTGATTTCAGGTTTGATAATTATGGAGTTTGTGTAGATGGTATTGTTTGTTTCTTCGATAACACCACCTATCATCTTCGCCCTGACCAATCATACACAGTTCAACGTCTTTGGGATTTTGGTGACCCTGCTTCAGGTGCATTGAATAATGATACCTCTGCAAATCCTTGTCATTACTATGCAGGACCTGGAGGGTATAATGCGAAACTTTATATCTGGAGTAACTTAGGTTGTTTCGATTCTATTGTAAGTCAGGTGGTGGTTGTGCCTGAGTTTCCTATTGCAGGTTATTATGCCGATGATTCATTGGTGTGTGCGAACCATCCTATTTGTTTTCACGATACTTCATGGATTTATCCACTCACAGGAGCCGATTATTGGGTGTGGGATTATGGCGATGGAAATATTGATACCACACATACGCCAAATGTTTGCCATACTTATTCAAACGGAGGTTATTACCGTGTAACGATGTGTGTGTATGACAGCATTGGTTGCCCCGATTGTGATTCTTCTACCGTGATTCGTGTAATTGATAACCCGATTGCGAATGCCGGAGGAGACCAGGCAATATGCAGAGGCTATACAACTATGCTAAATGGTTCAGGCGGTATTGCATGCCATTGGGAGCCGACAAGTTTAGTGTCGGACCCAGACATTTGCAATCCGTTAATTACTTTGTTCAATGACACTTACATTGTATTAATTGTTACTGACCAATACTTATG
>CANJRM010000041.1 GCA_947476645.1 Bacteroidota bacterium | reverse complement strand
TTTCATAACCCAAACAAAAAGCAGAGAAACATGCTGACACAGTACGAAACAGTATTAATTCTCACTCCCGTGTTATCGGAAGATGACGCCAAGAAAGCGATCAACAATTATGTTGAGTTGCTTAAGTCCCAGGGAGCTGAGATCGTTCACCAGGAACATTGGGGACTTAAAAATCTTCGTTACACCATTGGTAAAAAAACCACCGGTATCTATCACGTGGTAGAATATCGCGGCACAGGAAAAGCGGTTGACACGCTTGAAGTTGCGTTTAGACGCGATGAAAGTGTGCTACGTTATTTGACTATTCGCCTCGATAAGTACGCCCTCAAATACAATGAGGACAAACGTGCGGGCTTAGTAGGAAGAAACAAAAAAGTTAACACAGAAAAACAGGGGGCAACAGTATGAGCGCAAAACCAAACGACAGCATCAAGTATTTGACCGCTACAAAAATCGGTTTAATCAAGAAGAAATACTGCCGCTTTAAAAAGCACGGCATTAAGTATATTGATTACAAAGACCCTGAGTATTTGCTTCGCTTTATTAATGAGCAGGGCAAACTTTACCCACGCAGACTGACAGGCAATTCATTGAAGTATCAACGCAAAATTGCGCAAGCAGTTAAGCGTGCACGTCATATTGCTATTCTGCCTTACGTGGCCGATTTATTGAAATAGAAAAGTGCGAAGACGGATGACAGAAGACCGAAGTGAAAACAAAAAGTCAAAGTCAAAAAGTCGAAGCAAAATTATTGAAATCAAAAAAGATTAAACAATGGAACTTATACTTATAAAAAATGTAGAAAAACTCGGCTACGCTGATGATGTGGTGAAGGTTCGCCCCGGTTACGGATTGAACTTTTTGATACCACAAGGGTTTGCAGTGATTAAAAATCAAAGCACTACTAACGAATTAGCACAGCGTGCAAAAGGTCGCGAAAAACGCGAAGCCAAATTGCTTAGCCAGTTCAATGAAATTTCAGCACGCCTTACATCGGCTCCTTTAAAGATTGTAGCTAAGGTTGGAACCACCGGAAAAATTTTCGGAAGTGTTTCTTCATACCATGTAGCTGAAGCTATTAAAGAACAATTGCAGGTGGAAGTTGACCGCAGAAAAGTAACGATTGTGGAAGGTGAAGTTAAAGCCGTGGGCACTTATACTGCCGAAGTGGGTTTAGGTTCAAGCCACAAAGTAACTGTTACCTTTGAAGTGGTTGCAGAAGCTTAAATCATTTTCAACTGAAGATTTTAGAAACCCTGTCGTAAACGACAGGGTTTTTTGTTTAGCCCCATGCTTAAGCATGGGGCTAAACAGCGATGGCATCTGTAATCGAACTTCTTTTTACTTTCATGGAATGAAAAAGTATTTTCTTCTGTTCTTCTGCTTCATCATAGGAGCTGCTTTTATTTTTTCTCCCTATTCAAAAAAGGATTTGAAAGAAGTAAGAGAAAGCCGAACAGAGCCTTACGAATATTTTGTGCGCCAGCGCATGTATCCCGATAATGTTTTTGCGGAAGCCAGTTTCAAAAACAATATGCTGGCAGTTCAGCAGAATTTAAACAACAATAGTCGCGCGAGTAATATCAATGCTGCATGGACTTTACAAGGACCGGGAAATATTGGCGGCAGAATAAATTGTGTGGCGGTTCATCCGCTCGATACCAATATCATTTTTGCCGGCTGTGCCGAAGGAGGAATTTTTAAAACCGTAAACGGTGGAGCGAGTTGGTATCCTGTTTTTGATGCGCAGTCTTTTCTTTCGCTTTCGTGGATTGAATTTAATCCTGTTCATCCCGATACGATGTATGCTGGCACCGGTGACAGAAATATGACACGCTATACTTTTTCAGGCAACGGACTTTACCGAAGTACCGATGGTGGTGAAACATGGAGTTCATTTGCGTTGCAGCAACAGGGAGTGGTTTCTAAAATTGTGATTAATCCGCAAAACACCAATGAGATATATGCGGCTTGTATGGGTTCGCCTTTTGTGCGCGATAGTTTGCGCGGGGTTTATAAAACAATTGACGGAGGACAAAACTGGAACCGCATTTTAATAGGCAGCGATGAAGCAGGATGCACCGATATGGTGATGGATAAACGACATCCCGATACGCTTTATGCAGCCACCTGGAACAGCATTCGCAGCAATCACGAAAATGTAAACTCGGGTAACGACAGTAAACTGTGGAAGACCATGAACGGAGGAAACACATGGACTGTTGTGCCTGCCTCTTTTAATCAGGAACCCAACGGAAGAATTTCATTAGCGCTTAGTGAGCAAAACGGAAATAAACTCTACGCTTGTGTGGTAGATACTTTCAAAAACCTCAAAGGAGTTTTTAAAACTACTAATGGCGGAAATAACTGGACTGCATTGGATGTAAGTTCTTTCGGCAACGAATTGTATGGCAGCAATGGCTATTGGTTTGGCTGGTATTTCGGTTTAATAAAAGTGAACCCGTGGAACGATGAACAAGTTTTTGTTGGAGGAATTGATTTGTGGGGTTCGCTCGATGGAGGAACTTTCTGGCAACAGTTTTCGCCTGACTGGTGGACGTATGAAGTGCATGCCGATAAACACGATTTACGTTTTACTGACTCTACCACTTTTCTGTTGACGACAGATGGAGGAATGTATAAAACAAATGACATGGGCACCACCTATTCAGACGTTGAGAATATTCC
Source organism: Bacteroidota bacterium (assembly GCA_947476645.1). GTDB lineage: Bacteria > Bacteroidota > Bacteroidia > Chitinophagales > LD1 > Bog-950. The sequence continues at coordinate 23,322 of CANJRM010000041.1, read as the reverse complement.
GAACACGCAGTTTTACCGCGTTACTTCTGCTGCCACTTATCCCGATTTATATTTCGGAGGAGCGCAGGACAACGGGTCAAACGGAGGCAATGCTGCCACAGCAAACAATTGGATGCGTTTATATGGAGGTGATGGATTCCGTATGATTTTTCATCCTACCGATTCTCTTACTTTTTATTGCGAAACCCAATGGGGTGGAATGGTTTACACAAATGATGGCGGCAACTTTTTTGATTTTACTTCGGGCATTGATATGGTCAACGACCGCATCAATTGGGATTTTCCTTACATCATGAGTCCCACAAATCCTATGCAAATGTATTGCGGCACCAATTGCGTTTACAAAATGGATTTTGCACCCAACGACATTTGGACAAAAATGAGTGGCGACCTTACCGATGGAAATGTGATTGGAAGCACACAAGGGCAATCGTTCAATGTGATAAGCACTTTGGACAATTCTAAACCCGCACCTGCATTAATTTATGCAGGCACCAGCGATGGAAATGTTTGGCGCAGTAACGACAACTGCAACACGTGGAATAATATCACACACACTTTGCCCGACCGTTTTGTAACGAGTGTAAAAGCATCGCCTAACGATTCGAATCTTGTTTTTGTTTCTCATTCGGGTTACCGCGATAATGAATGGATTCCTCACGTGCATAAATCCATCAACAAAGGAAATTCATGGATTGATATTTCAGGAAACCTTCCGCAACTGGCAGTAAATGATTTGCTTGTAATGCCCGGCAACGACAGTATTCTTTTTGCCGCTACAGATGGTGGAGTTTATATAACCACAGATTCCGGTAACGGCTGGCAACGGTTAGGAAACAATATGCCGGTGGTTCCTGTTTTTGAATTAGGATTGAATACCGCGCAGCGCTCTGTTTTTGCCGGAACTTATGCCCGCTCTATTTATTCTTATTCGCTCGATTCGCTCGGTGTTACACTGCCGGGTGATACAGTAATTTCTTCTTTGAGAAATATCGAAGCTCAAATTTCTGTTGCTGTTTTTCCAAATCCTGCGAATGATTTTCTGCATATCAGCAGCTCTCTGAAAAATTATTCTGTTACTGTTTATGATTTGAACGGAAGAAATTGTCTAGAGGAATTGAACGCAAGGAAAGATGGGACAATAGACATTTCTTCACTGAACGAAGGAACTTACCTTGTTCAGGTAGTTGATGGAAAAAGAAATGTGGTTAAGAAGTTTGTGAAATTCTCCAGGTAAACTTCACCTCAACTTTCAAATTCCTCATTTCAAATTCTGCTTACTGCACTTGGACAAAACCAGCTAAAATATTTCTGTCCACTTCACGTCTTCCATAGCATAACCATATTCCATCACCAAAACTTATTGCCATGTTAGTTCTCATTTTCTTCCTCGGTGTACTTAGCTGGACGCTCACCGAATATCTTCTTCACCGTTTCTTAGGGCATGTACACAAAGGCAAAAACTTTTTTTAACGCGGAGCACCTTCAGCATCATTCAAAAGCAAACTACTTTGCACCGGCTTATAAAAAAGCGGCATTAGCTGTTGTAGTATCGGCAAGTCTTGTTGCATTCATAAGTTTATTTACTTCTCTGCTAACGGCTGTAACATTTGTTTTGGGATTCGTTAGCATGTATACATTATATGAAACCACTCACGCGCGCTTTCATCGCAAAGAGCCTATTGCAAAGCCATTCATCATTTTAAGAAAGCATCATTTCTACCATCACTTTCACAATCCGAAAATGAATCATGGTTTAACTACACGCTTTTGGGATAGAGTATTCGGCACGTTTAAAAGAGTAGAGCAGGTAAATGTTCCTATGCAAATGAGTATGCAATGGCTCTTGGAAGACGATGAAATTAAAGACGCGTATGCGAAGCACTTCAGATTCTCGAATAGATAATTTGCTTTAAAGTCCTCTGCTTCGGAGAGGATTTAGGAGCGGTGGTTATTCCTGCAACACCATCTTCACACTCTTATTCTTCAGCTTCTGCCCTTTTACTTTATCAAGCACTGCTGAAACCTTATTGCGCTTTATGGCTGCATAAGCAATAAAATCCTGCACTTCAATCAGGCCGAGTTCCTCTTTCAGCAATCCGCCTTTTTGTATCAGGAAACCAACTATATCAATCTTGTTGACCTTATCCTTCTTACCGGCACTGATGTAAATAGTAGCCCAGTCGCTTGGGGCGGGGAATGTGTATTTAGTTGGCAGTTCCATCTCAGGTGCAGCATCTTTTATAAAAGGCGGAATGTATTCCTCCGAACTCAAAATTAAATAGGCAGTGCCTTCCGCGTGCATACGCGCGGTGCGGCCATTGCGGTGCGTGTAAGTTTCGAGCGTGTTCGGCAACTGATAGTGAATAACGTGCCTGATGGCAGGGATATCCAATCCGCGCGAAGCTAAATCTGTTGTAATTAAAATTTGGTTGCTGCCGTTGCGGAATTTGACCAAAGCCAACTGTCGTTCGTCTTGTTCTAACTTGCCGTGATACACATCGTGAATTACTCCGTTCTTTTTTAATATTTCACTAATGCGGTCCACCGCATCGCGGTGATTGCAAAACACCAAAGTAGTTTCGTTGCCAATCTTTGCCAACAGCTCCATCAGTGCTTTCAGTTTATCGTTCTCTTCTGCGCGCACGGTCTTTAATGTAAGTTGGGGAGTAACGTGTTCTTTCAGAAAATTAATTTCTTCAGGTTTTGTCAATCCTGCAAAAGCCGGAATCTCCACGCCCTTAGTGGCAGATGTAAGCATTCGTTTGTTGATGTTTGGAAGATGTTGGATAATAAACTCCATCTCTTTCTGAAAGCCAAACTCCAGCGATTTATCGAACTCATCGAGCACCAGCGTCTTCGCCATCTTCGTATCGAAGGTTTCGCGCTCAATGTGATACATAATGCGACCAGGTGTACCAACTAATACCGCAGGTGGATGCAGAAAATTATTGCGTTCTACTTTGGTGTCGTGCCCGCCATAACAGCAATTAATTTTGAAACCTGTGCCCATCGATTTGAAAACGTTTTCGATTTGCATCGCCAATTCGCGGCTTGGAACTAATATCAAAGTTTGCACGCCTGTAACTTCAGTTTTTAAAGAAGCAAGTATCGGTAGTAAAAACGCCAGCGTTTTTCCTGAACCGGTGGGCGACAGCAAAACGATTTCGTTTTTTGTTTCAGCCGTTTTTAAAACAGCTTGTTGCATTTCGTTCAGCTTCACTATTTTAAGATTGGCGAGTATTTTCTGTATCATGATTTGAAGGGCGAAGGTAATCTTTAATGCAGGAGGTGTTTCTCAAATCAATAATACATTAGCCGCGTGATAAAAATCGGCCTCATCAGCGACACCCATAGCTTCCTCGACAAAAAAGTTTTCGAGGTGTTTAAAGACGTTGACGAAATATGGCATGCCGGTGATTTGGGAACCATTGAACTTTGCGATGAGCTGAAAAACTTCAAGCCCTTTTTTGCCGTTTACGGAAACATTGATGGCAAAGAAATACGAATGGATTATCCTCTGAATTTGGAATTAGAGCGCGAGGGTTTTAAAATTTTAATCACTCATATTGGAGGTTACCCAAATCACTACGAACCAAAAGCCAGAAGAAAAATTGAAGAGGTGCAGCCCGATATTTTCATCTGCGGCCACTCGCACATTTTAAAAGTAATGCGCGATGCCAAATACAACAACATGGTCATGATGAACCCCGGTGCTGCGGGTGTGCAGGGTTTTCACAAAGTAAAAACCGTTTTGCGTTTTACACTCAACAATAAAAAAATTGAAAACCTCGAAGTCATCGAATTGGGCAAGCGAGGCGAAATAATTTAATATTGCCCCCTCATGAATTCGGCTGAACATAGAAATCTTCTTACGAAAGCTTATAACATCAAGAACAGGTTTCTTGGCATGTATAAACAGGCGAATGCGGGTCACGTAGGTTGCTCGCTGAGCGTGGCGGAGATGATTACGTTTGTACGCTTTGGCTGGATGAAGGATACCGATGAAATTATTTTGAGCAAGGGTCATGCCGCAGCCGCGCTATACTCCATGCTTGCCGAAGACGGTACGCTGAGCGAAGAAGACATCAAAACTTTTTACAAGAACAATACCTACTTAGCCGCGCATCCTCCGGTGAATAAAATTAAGCGCATTCCTTTTGCTACCGGTAGCCTTGGTCACGGGCTTTCGATTGCCGGAGGCTTAGGACTTGCACAAAAATTGAAGAAGACGGATAAACAGATTTTCTGCATTACCAGCGATGGAGAAATAAACGAAGGCAGTACTTGGGAAGCGGCTTTATTTATTGCACACCATAACCTAAACAATGTGGTTTGGCTGATTGACCGCAATAAATTGCAGGGCTACGGAAGAACAGAAGATGTAATGAAGTTGGAGCCGTTGGATAAAAAGTTAGAAGCGTTTGGATTTAATGTAGGTGTGGTGGATGGTCATGATTTTGCATCGATGGAAACTGCGAAACTGAAAGCCGAAAACTCAAACTTGCCAACCGCGATAATTTGCAATACCACGAAGGGGAACGGATGGAAGATGTATGAAGGCAATGTTGATTGTCATTACCTCGCGATGAAGGACGACCAATACAATTTAGTGCTGGAAGAAGTGAAGAAGAACTTTGAAAAAAGACTTATAGCCATAGGATGAGAGTAGAATTTGCACAGAGTATGATTGATGCCTTCGATAAGAACGAGAACCTCGTTTTTATTACTGGTGACCTTGGTTATATGGCTTTAGAGAAAGTGCAGGAGAAGTTTGGCGAGAAGTTTATTAACACAGGAGTTGCCGAACAAAACATGGTGACGGTTGCCGCGGCTTTAGCGCACGAAGGTTTTATTCCGTGGACCTACAGTATCTCTCCTTTTGTTACGCTGCGCCCTTACGAGCAGATTAGAAATGATGTTTGTCTGCACAACTTACCGGTGAAGATTGTAGGCAATGGTGGGGGCTATGGCTACGGCATTATGGGAGCCACGCACCATAACATTGAAGACATTGGCGCTATGCGCATTCTGCCCAACATGAAAGTGTATGTTCCCTTTACTGCAACAGATGTTGAACAGGCTGTTCAGCAAATGATTGCGGATAAGAACCCAAACTATTTGCGGTTGAACATGGGCGCGAAAATCAATCATCCGGTGGCACCTTTTGCGCAGTGGAGAAAAATAAAAGACGGAACCAAAGGCGTGGTTGTAGGCACCGGACCGGTAACAGAAAATATTCTCAATTCAGAACTGGCAGATGATTTAGAAGTTTGGGTAGTGAGTATTTTCCCGATTGTTGAATTGCCAAGTGAATTGGTTTCGTCCATCAACGCCACACAGAAACTAATTACTATAGAAGAACACAATGGTGAATGCGGTTTGCGCGAAACGCTTTCGTATCACTTAATGAACCAGCTGACTTCGAATATTAAAGTACTTTCTCTCGCAGCATCCGGTTACCCAAGCGGCAAATACGGAGACCAGAAATTTCATCAGGCAGAAAATAATTTAGGAGGCGAGGGAATGCTGAAAGAGCTAAACGTTTTCCTATGCTAAGATTTTCGAGTCTGCTTAATTTCTGCATATTTACACCATGTCTTTACAGGATAAGATTCAGGCAGAAGTCCTCAAATTAGAAGGCCCGATTGTGATTTTCGGTGCCGGTGGTTTTATCGGTGCAAATCTGCTTCGCAGCATTCTGGAATACCGCAAAGATGTTTTTGCAGTTACCAGCAAGCCGTTTATTCCCTGGCGTTTGGATGACATCAATCCCAAGCACATTCTTCACTGCAACATCATTAAGAAAAATCAGGTTGAGGATATTTTCAAAGAGCACCGCTTCAAAACCATTTTCGATTTAGCGGCTTATGGTGCTTACAGCAAGCAGTCGGATGTTGATTTGATTTACGAAACTAATTTCATTGGCTTACTGAATCTGCTCGAAATATCTTCACAGTTTGCTATCAAAGCATTTGTTCATGCCGGCAGTTCATCGGAATACGGCTTGAATGCCTCGGCACCAAAAGAAGATGAGCCGCTTCAACCGAATTCGCATTATGCAGTGACCAAAGTCGGTGCTGCGCATATGATAAAATTCTACGGAACGATTAAGGAAGTCCCGGTGGCGAATTTGCGTTACTATTCTATTTATGGGGCGTTTGAAGAACCGGACAGATTGATTCCGCAGTTGATTGATAAAGGAATGAAGGGAACTTATCCTCCCTTAGTACAACCGGATATCTCCCGCGATTTTGTTTACATAGATGATGCGGTTTATGCAACCTTGCTTTCAGCTACAAACATTCAAAACATACGAGGTAAGTCGTTGAACATTGCGAGCAACCATAAAACGACTATCCGCGATATCGCTTCTGCTATCAAAGAAATTTTCAGCATTGAAAAGAACCCTGAATGGGGCGATATGCCCAACCGTAAATGGGACTTAAAAGAATGGTATGGCAATGCTTCGCTGGCTAAAGAATTAATTGGCTGGCAAAACGAAACTCCGCTTAAAGAAGGCTTAAGCAAAAACGCAGAGTGGCAGAAGGCGTACTCGATGCCGCTGTATGAAAAGAAATTAGTGCAGGATAAAATCCGTCACAAGCTTACTGCCGTCATTGCCTGCTATAAAGATGTTCAGGCAATTCCGCACATGTATGAGCGGCTCTCAAAAACATTTCAAAAGATTGCGGTTGACTACGAAATAATTTTCGTGAACGATTGTTCGCCCGATAACACCAATGAAGTATTGCAAAAGCTGGTTGATGAAGATGACCATGTAATAGCCATTGAACATTCACGCAACTTCGGCTCGCAGGCAGCTTTCCTTTCGGGCATGGAAATATCTACCGGTGACGGTGTTATTCTACTTGACGGAGATTTGCAAGACCCGCCTGAATTGATTGAACAGTTTTATGAAGAGTATCAAAAAGGATTTGATGTGGTATATGGAAGAAGAGTGGCGCGTGAAGGAAACCAAACACTGGTTTCGTTTTATAAAATGTTTTACCGGTTGTTCCGCAGTGTGAGTTATGTTCCTATTCCTTTAGATGCCGGTGACTTTAGTTTGATGGATAGAAAAGTGGTGAACGAATTAGTAAAACTACCCGAGACCGACCAGTTCATGCGTGGCTTGCGTGCGTGGGTTGGCTTTAAGCAAACCGGTGTTGATTACACGCGTCCGGAAAGAATGTTTGGCGTAACTACTAATAACTGGCGCAAAAATATTGCGTGGGCGCGCAAGGCAATTTTCAGTTTTAGTTTTGTACCGTTGGAGTTGATGACTTATTTAGGTTGGTCGCTGACCTTGCTTTCTTTCGTTGCCATCATCGTTCAGATTGCTGCATATTTTGTTTACAGAAATGTTCCGCACGGCATTACTACCATCATTGTTCTCATTTTATTTTTTGGCGGCTTGAATATGCTTGCCATTTCTGTTCTTGGAGAATACCAAGGAAAGATATTGGAAGAAAGTAAGAGACGACCGAAATTTATTCGCAGAAATATCTACAGGAAGATTTATTAAGAAAGAATTCCCGCAATCGTAGCCGAAAGATAAGAAGCAAGCGTTCCGCAAATGAGTGCTTTAAAACCTAGCTTGGCTAAATCTTTTCTTCTGTCAGGCGCAAGTTCTCCTATACCTCCTACCTGAATGGCGATAGAACTAAAGTTAGCAAAACCACATAATGCAAAACTTACAATGATGAGTGCCTTAGGTGAAAGCGTATGCGCAGCAATCATGGGTGATAGATTGGCGTAAGCAACAAATTCGTTTATCACTAACTTGGTTCCGAGTAAAGTTCCAACGGTATGTGCATCGGCTGCAGGAACACCCATTGCTCTTGCAAAAACTGAAAACACCGCACCAAAAATTGAATCGAGAGTGAAGTTGGAAAGATTGATTCCAATCATATCCAGATTCATTCCTGTCATACGCAACAACAAACCGAATTTTATGAGAAGTGCATTTACTAAAGCAATCAAGGCAATGAAACCGATAAGCATCGCAATTACGTTCAACGAAACTTTCAACCCATCACCTGCACCATGCGAAATGGCATCCAATAAATTCGCGTGAACCTTTTTCACTTCTAATTTCACCGCGCCTTTGGTTGCGCTCTCTTCTGTTTCGGGCCAAACAATTTTTGCAATCACCAGCGAAGCCGGTGCCGCCATTATACTGGCGGCTAACAAATAAGGCGCAGGCACACCCATGGATATATAAACTGCCATCACCCCTCCTGCAATACACGCCATGCTTCCGCTCATGCTCGCGAGCAGTTCACTCATCGTCATCGTAGAAATGTATGGCTTAATCATAATCTGCGCTTCCACCTGTCCAACAAATGTAGATGCAACGTTTGATAAAGCTTCGCTGCCCGATACGCGCATAAGAAAATGCACCGCACGCGCTATGTATGAAACCACTACTTGCATAATGCCAATGTGATAAGCCACACTCACCAACACCGCTACAAAAATAATGGTGGGCATAATCTTGAACATGAAAAGAAAACTGTAGTGGTCACCAAAAATGGGATGCAATAATTCAGGACGCATCAAACCACCGAAAACAAACTCACCGCCTTTGTCCGCCATTTCAAGTAAACGCTTGATGCGGTCACCTGTCCAGCTGAAAACATTTTGACCTACATCTGTCTTCAAAACAAAAATGGCAAGTGCTAACTGAAGACCAAGCCCGCTGAAAACCAAACGCAGATTAATGGCTTTGCGATTATTAGATAATAACAAAGCAATACCGAGAATGAGAGCCACACCAATCAATCCTGTAAATCGTTCCATGCTGAAGTGTTATTTCTTCAAACATAAATTTTATTGATGGTTTATCAAATAAAAAAGGTAGCGCAATGGCTACCTTTCATTTTATAATTTGTTGATTGATTAATCTTCGAATCCTTCACCAAAATCGCTTGGTGGCGCTGGTGCTGCTGAAGTGGTGGAAGTATCTTCATCTGTTTTACGAGTCATTTTTGCTTCTAAACTTAAAGTAGCATGAGGCACAACACGTAGACGTTCTTTAGGAATTAATTTTCCTGAAACACGGCAAATGCCGTAAGTTTTATTTTCAATACGCACGAGCGCAAGTTCCAGATTACGGATATAACCATGCTGACGAGAAATCTGATTCATCAATGTTTCCATTTCAGAAGTATCAGAGCCTTCTTCCATATTCCATGCTTTACTTCCTGCCTGACTATCGGTATGGTTATCTAATGCATCTTTCAAATAGGCTAACTCTTCGCGAGCTGTTACCAGTTTTTTGTCAATTAAGTTTTTAAACTCTTTCAATTCAGTATCGCTGTAACGCAAATTTGTATTCACTGGTATATTATGGTGCTTCGACACTTTAGTTGGTTGTTGTGGCTTTAGTTGAGGAAGTGTGTTATAAAATGTTTTTACTTCTGGCTTAATGGCTTGACGCACAAATTTCTTCTCTACTGGTTTTGCTGGTCTTCCTCTTTTGCCTTTTACCTTTACTACAGGTTCAACTGCTTTCGGTCCTTTGGCAACTACTTCCTTCTTTACCGGTTTGATGGCTTTTACTTCTTTCTTTACTACTTGTTTCACTTTAGCTGTTTTTTTATCCACCTTCTTCGTAACAATAACTTTGCTTTTTGCAACAGCTTTCTTTTTAGCAACAGGTTTTACCTTTGTTACTTTCGCCTTTACCGATTTTGCTTTTACAGGTTTTGCCTTTACTGCTTTTGCCTTTACCACTTTTTTAGCAACGGGCTTAGCTTTCTTTACAGGTTTAGCAATCTTCTTCACCTTAGCCGCAACTTTTTTTGCGGGCTTCGAAACCTTTTTAGCAACAGGTTTACGCTTCGCTTTAACAGCGGGTTTTGCAGGTTTTGCTTTTACAGCTTTCTTTTTGTCTTTTGATTTTGACTTTGCCATATCCAAAAATTTGGCGGCAAACTTAACCAAATTCTTAATTGTTGCCATTGTATAAAATTTAGGGGCGCAAATGTAGCAAAGCAACTGACAGTTGCGAATCGCAGACTTCGCTACATAAAGCAACATCACCTCTAAAAAAAGTTGGCATTGCTCGCAAAGAATAAATTATCTAATCAACGTCACACTTCCCTTACGGAAAATGCCGGTATCATCGCCAAACAAACCGAGTTTGAAGATGTAGATATAAACGCCAGCAGGAGCAGGTTTGCCTTTGTAGTTGCCATCCCACGGGTAGCTGCCTTCGTGCACCTTCTCGCCCCAGCGGTTAAACACCTGGAACAAAATTACGCGAACACCGCTTTGCGCCTGAATGTAGAACTCATCGTTGTTGCCGTCACCGTTAGGGGTAAAAGCATTGGGTATATAAAAGTTGTTCGGAAAAATAACGCGTATCAAAGCCGAATCGGTAGCAGTGCAGCCACCTGCATAAAGCGTAACACCATAATATTGTGCGGGCACAATTGGCGAAACCAGCGGGTTGTTGCACTGGGTGCACGAAATATTAATGGCAGGATACCAACGGAACGAATCAATAGAAGCCGAACTCAGATTAATATCGGTGTAAAGCATTACGCTGTCGCCATAAATAATCAGCGTGTCAGGATACACCTGCACGGTAGGTGCAGCTACTGAATTAATGGTAACGATATTGCTAGTGTCCTTACAACCGTTAGCATCGGTTACCACCACAAAATACTGCCCGCTCTGGTTCACTTGAATAGAAGAAGCCGTGCTTCCGTTGTTCCAATCGTAAGTAGAAAAATTTTGTGTGGTGGTAATAGTCACACTCTGGTTGCTGCAAATAACCGTAAAGCCGCTCGTGTCAATTTGTGCCGTTGGATTAGCTGCAGAAAAAACCATCATGGTATCATCACTAAAACAATCGGGGTCAAAAACATGCACCGCATAAAAGAAAGTATCTACCGTTCCTGCGGGAACCGTTGCCTGCGGGTTAGCCGCACTCGTGCTGCTCAGCCAGCTTTGCGCCAAAGCATTTTCGCCACTCCATAAAATGGATGCTCCGTTAGTGGCAGTTGGACTTCCTCCAAGATTTACCAAACCGCCTTCGCATAATCGAACATCAGCACCTGCATCCGCGAGCGGAATTGGTTTCGAGAAGATATACATGGTATCTTTTGCCACGCAACTTGCCGTGGTAGCCGTAAGCGCATAAAAGAAAGTATCCACCGTTCCTGCGGGAATAACAGCTTGAGGATTTGCAGCACTCGTGATGTTCAACCAACTTTCCATGGTTCCTGTTTCGCTGCTCCATAAAATAGTTGCTGCATTGCTCGAAGGACTTCCGCCAATCAACACCGTTCCGCCTTCGCAAAGAATAATATCGGCTCCTGCATTAGCCGTAGGTATAGGACTGCTAAAAATAAATACCGTATCTCTTCTGAAACAAGAAGCCGTTGATGCTCTCACTACGTAAAAGAAAGTGTCAATAGTTCCCGCGGGAATATTTGCTGTTGGGTTTTGAATGCTGGTGCTGTTTAACCACGATTGCACCGTTCCTGTTTCACCCGTCCATTGTATGGTAGTTCCTGGTGTTGAAGTAGGGCTTCCACCTATTTGTATCGGACCGCCTGCACACAAGTGTGCATCACCTCCTGCATTGGCAGGTGGCGCAGGAGTAACATCAATTTCAGCATCGTTGGTAACAGCCGAAAGCCCGCAGGTATCAAAAGCGGTACAACTGACAAACACGGTTTGGTTGGGAGCAACGGTATACGTACTCGAACCGTAGATGGTATCAAAAGTATTTCCGCCATCACTGGTCCACACAAAATGATAAGGCGCCACACCGCAACTTGGATGTGCCGTAAGCACCACCGGTTGCCCTGCGCAAATAGTCGTTTGCACAGGAGTAATGTTAGCGTTGATTTGACAAGCTTCCACTGTCATTTGCCACATATAGCCCATGGCACACAGCCAACCGCAAACATCCTGACAAGTAGAATCGCGATTCTTCAACGTAAAATTGATAACGTAATCGGGACATTGAGGAGCATAACAAGCCAGATAATTTGGAACAAATGAATTGATACGAATGGCATTTGCACCCGGTACTAAATTCGAATCGGTAGTGCAGGTTCCAGTGAAAGGAGCAAACTGCGGATTGCAAACCAAATTTCCAGAAGTAGTTCCGCAGGCATCGCAAATAATTTCCTGTGTTACCTGCGAAAACGTGCAGAAAGGATATGCCTGAGGTGTAACACCGCAGGCAGGGTCAAACTGAAGACGGTATTCCAAATCAACATAAGCGTTAGTCAATTGACTTTTCCCCGGTACAATAACGGGCATGTGATAATCGCAGCTTGCAGGTTTTGTAGTAAATGCCATACTCTCGGTAAACCCACCTGGAGTGGTAACAAAATCTCCTTTCTTGGTTTGTCCTGAAACAACAGGGTCAATGAACAAAGGATAAGTATTGTCGGTGCGTGTAAGCCACGAAACAGGAACAAAAAGTTTGAGCGTATACTCATTGCCATTCTGTTCTAATTGATAATTTCCTTTTATACCCCAGGCCATAGCATCTACAAAAGATGGACGCTCGTAAGTAATGCGGGTTTTGTCTGTTTCGTCCACTACTAAATAATCGCCACCATAAAATTTTCCATCGTGCGCTCCAACCTTCGTTTCAATAATAGAATAGCCCTGTGGCAAAGTGATGCGGTCTTCAATAACCATGAATCCCTTGGAAATAGGAATTTGAATAGGCGCATTCAACACAAAATTTGTTTTCACTTCTCCGGGACGAAACGTTTCTTCCATGTTAATACCGCTCCAGATGTTGTGCACTTCCAATCCCTCCTCTCCTACATTCTCATGAGAGAAATCGGCAGGCAAAGCAGATGAGTAGGCAACGCCTTCATCAAAGAAATACATCGAAAGATTTCTGTTGTATTCAAATTCGAAACCACGGTCAATGATAGATGTGGAGTGTTTATTCAAATCAATTTTAGTGGGGCAGGGTTGGTCGTTCGCTTCAAAAACTCCGGCATGGTTAGCATCAGGCTGCAAGCGGTGGTCAATGGTTCTCCAGATATCGTTCTCTCTTTTTTTATAGTGAAGCGGGAAATATGATTTTTGAGAATAAGTATGCCCTGCATCGTACTCATCAATAAACTGGCGCGAATCAATGGTTCGCTTTTCAATCAACTCAGCACAGTTTAAACATTGTGCATTAAAAGGCACTTTCCCAAACTCAGGATGCTCTTTGGCTCTTGACGGAGCAAGTTGATTAATCAACTCAGTGGATGAAAGTTTTTTGGTACCGTTAAAGGTTTTGAAGTTAGGTTGCTTCACTCTCATTTGCTGAGAATAGCCAATCAGAGAAAGAAAAATGACGAGAGACAGGGTAAGGGTCCTTTTCATAAGGTGCCAAATATAATAATAAGGGTAAGACGCTAAACGGATGAGAAAAGGTGCATACCTCATCCTAACAAAAGACAAATGTCACCCTGAGCCTGTCGAAGGGTGTTCTAAGCAAACATGCTTCGACAAGCTCAGCATGACATCTCGTTTATGAATCACTCCCGCATTAGCACCTGAATAGTCGTGCGTGAAATTTGACGAAGCAAAATGTCCTTATCCTTCGTCAACTTATCAATGATGCCCGGGTTGTAATGGCGAATAGTCAGCAACGAAAGATTATCGTTTCGCGTAATGCTGAAATCATTGGCGAGCTGCTCAATAATATTTTCAATCTTTTCCTTTTTGAAATCAACTGTGATAGAAAAACTGATGGCAGCATTTTGCATGAGGTTAATGCGCAAACGGTTTTCGGCAAAGGTGGCGAACACTTTACTTAAATGTTCTTCGGCAATAAATGAAAAATCTTTAGCCGAAAAAGAAAGCAGCACCTGTCCGCGTTTCCAAATAATAATTGGCGGAAGGAAATTCGTATTAGCATTGGCAGAAATAACCGAACCGTGCTTAGCCGAGTTGACAAACGAGCGCACTTCGAGCGGAATATTTTTATTCTGAATTGGCTTAATCGTTTTGGGGTGAATAACACTTGCACCGTAGTATGTCATTTCAATAGCTTCATGAAAAGTAAGTTCGCTAATGAATTGCGCATCGGGAAATTCCTTCGGGTCGGCATTCATAATTCCTTCCACATCTTTCCAAACAGTCATGCGCTCGGCATTGAGCGAGTACGCAAAAATAGAAGCGGTGTAATCAGAACCTTCTCTGCCGAGTGTGGCGGCAAAGCCCTCGGGAGTAGAACCCACAAAACCCTGCGTAATCACAAAACCCGTTTTCACTAATTCAGAAACTTTGCTTCGAATGGCATCTTCGGTTTTTTTGAAATCAACTATACCTTCGGTGTAAGCGTTGTCGGTAAACAAAACATGCTTCACATCGAGCAAGGTATTTTTCAAACCAAGTGAGTTGGCGTAGTCACTTACAATAGTGGTAGAAATATATTCGCCAATTGAAACTATCTGGTCGTAGATATAATTGTAATTGCGCGAATTGTTTTCGTTTAAAAATTTTCGCCCCGCTTCTATAATCGCCTTTACATCATCAATCGCTTTTTGCTTTCCGCCATTGCTATAAAGATTATTGATAACAGCCACATGCTTTTCAAAAACACCATCCAATGATTTTTGCCAGTCAGCGTTGTTGGCATAGTATTGATTCACCACTTCTTCTAACGCGTTGGTGGTTTTACCCATAGCAGAAATAACCACCACCTTTTCGTTGAAGTTATTTTGCTGAAGAATAGACGTAACGTTTTTTACTGCCTCGGCATCTTTAACAGATGCACCACCGAATTTGTAAACCTGCATTTGAATTGATTTATGGTTTTAGATTTTCAACGTAGTTTGAAATTTGTTGCTTGTTCATTTTACACGTAATCCATTCTTCATCCATTTCTACTCCGAGCGTTTTGTAAAATTCAATAGCGGGCGTATTCCAATCCAGCACCTGCCAGCGAATTTGATTCACACCTTCTTCCTTAGAGGCTTTCAAAAATTCATTGATGAGTTTTCGTCCAATACCAAATCTGCGGCAGCGTTCGGTCACCACTAAATCGTCAAGAAAAAGAAGTTTGCCTTTCCAGGTGGAGTAAGCCGTGTAATACAAAGCTATGCCTATAATTTCTTTACTGCTTTCTTCCACCGCAACAAAAGCACGATAAACAGAATTCTCTCCAAACCCATCGCGCAATAAAACTTCTTCGGTGTTCACCACTTCATTTGGCGCGCGTTCAAACTCTGCCAGTTCTTTCACCAACCGGAACATGCCCGGCACATCGTTTGCTTCTGCTTTTCTAAGAATGAAATTCATTTTGAGTTTGCCGCTTCAATTTGCGGGAGCGCAAATATATTCAGCGCGCTGATAATTTGAAGAGCGGGCATCCTCTCCTATTTGTCGGTAAATTTATAGCCCACACCATGCACCGATAGAAAGTATTTTGGATTGCGCGGATCCGCTTCAAAATAATTTCTGAACGATAAAATAAAATTGTCAATAGTACGCGTAGATGGAAAATCTTTGTACCCCCAAACAAAATTCAGAATCTCCTGTCGTGAAACCGCTTTCCCTTTTCGCACAATTAAAAAATTGAGCAGTTCGAGTTCGCGCTTAGTCAGATCTACTTTTTTCCCCCGGTTACCAACTGCCCTTTGCTCCACAAAATCAATTTCATTTTTCCCGAACGCATAAAATTTCATCGGCTCTTCTCTAACCACCATCTTTAAACTGCGCTTCAAAAGAACTTTCACGCGCAGCAATAACTCTTCGAGATTAAACGGCTTAACCAGGTAATCATCTGCACCACGCTTCAATCCTTCCACCCGGTCTTTACCTGCATTTTTAGCAGTGAGAAAAAGGATAGGTGTGTTCTTATCTTTCAGTCGAACCTTTTCACAAATGTCAAAACCGTTCATTTCCGGCAGCATAACATCAAGAATAATTAAGTCAAACATACTGTTGTAAATATGTCGCATAGCCGCAGTTCCGGAGGCCGCTTCCACAACTTCATATTTTTCGAGTTCCAAATTCATCTTAACTGCTTCGCGTAAAGAATCTTCATCTTCTACTAATAGTATTCGTTGTAACATGGGCTAAATTTTTCTCGGGTAAAGAAAAAGTATTTGACGGAGAAATAATCGTATTTCAAAAAAGAATTGTCACAGAATTGTAAAAAGATTCGGTTTGCTGGTTTTTGCTTTATCCGATTGTAGCCAAAGGAAAGGTGACATTGAAAATTGTTCCGTTAGGTTGATTATCGCTTACCTCAATAGTTCCATCGTAAATTTCAATTACTCTTTTTGCGATGTAAAGCCCCAATCCTGTTCCTTTGGTAGTGCGAGTTTCTTCGCTACCAATGCGATAAAATTTTTCGAAAATTCTTTTTTTGAATTCATCAGGTATTCCCAAACCATTGTCAGCTACAGAAAGTGCAATTACATTATTCACTGCCTCTAAACTCAGTTTCACTTGGGTGTTTTCTTCTGAATATTTCAACGCGTTCTCCAGCAAATTGATAATGACTGAGGTAAACGCCATACCATCTACCTGCATATAAATATTCGGTTGAATTTGGGTTTCAATGGCAATTGACTTCTTGTTATCAGAAAATTTTTGCACGATATACGAAGTGAGTTCTGAAATATTTGTTTCAGTGTCACTGAATCCTGTTTCGTTGCGTTCAATTTTTGCTGCAAACAAAATATTATCAATCAGAGAATCCAGACGGTCTATATCGCTGAGCGAATTACTAATGAGACGTTCTGATTTATCTGCATCTAATTTACGCATGCTCATCGTTTGCAACGAAAGTTTAATGCTCGACAAAGGCGATTTGAGCTCGTGCGTAATCGAAAGCATAAAATTTTTCTGCTGTTCGGCTAATTGTATTTCCTGCAAAAAAACTTTGCGCACACGCATTAATCCAATGAACATTAAAGCAAGAAATGCTAAACCCTCAGACAGAATCATAAACTTCTGGCGTTTGTATTTTGAATAAGACTTTTGAAACTCTGCTGTGTCGTGGTAATTAGCATCAGCGTTAGTTTGATGAAAGCGAATTTCCTGTAACTCTACATTTTCCTTGTATGCAGTTTCATTTTTTGCATACAACAGATAAGCCCACCATAACGTAAACGCTATAATGTAGGTAAACACCACATAGAAAGTACGGAAAGGATTGGATGGTAAAATGTTTTTCAAAGTGTTCGAAAATAATTATTTAAAAACATGTTTTTCTTCGCAAAAAAAACGGAATTCTTATTTTCAAACTATGGCTAAAAGAAAGAGAAAACAAAAAGACCCCGAAGAACTTAGCACCGAAAATGAACTGATGAAGTTGAAGATGATGGCTGAGTTAGGTGGTAATTTTTTAGGCAGCGAAGAACTTCCTCCTGAAATTGAAAACAAATTTCTGAAGCAGATTATGAGTTTTCATAAGAAGCACGATACGGCAAAACGCACTACACTCTATAAAATGATTGGCTCTCCTGAATACAATCACGTAAACGATATAAGCGATAAACAATTAGACAAAGAACTTTCGAAGATTTGGAAAATTATGCAAAAACACGGAGTCGGGTTGAGTGTGCTCTATGATGTTCCAAAACGCGAAGTGTATCGTTTTATAACAGAAGAACTTTTTAAGCTGGAAGTAGATGATGTGAAAATGAAAGGCTGGACAAGCCAATACATTTACGAAGAGTTTCACCCAACTGAAGATTACGATTTAAAAGTAGTTGTGCAGCAATGCGTACACATGATATTCACCAAGGAAATGCCTTTTTTCGGAGAGCAGTTTAGCGAAGAGTTGAAAGACAGCATTGGTCTTTCAATGGAGCCGGAAGAACTGTTAGAGAAAATTGAAAAATTTCAGAATGATTTTTTGCAGCTTATTTGGCAAGACATTACGATGACGGTGAACAGCAAAAATGAAGAAGCAGAAACCGCACATGTAACTTGCGAAGTCAATTACAAAACACAAAAAGAAAAAGGACAACGATTGAAAAAGGAAGTTGCTGTTCTTGAATTTGAACTCGAAAAAAATGAGGACACTTTTGCCTTTTGGAACATCAAACAAATTATTACCGATTTGTTTTAATAGTTAAGGTATGTCACGCTGAGCTTGTCGAAGCGTTTAGTGAACAAATCCTTCGACAAGCTCAGGACTACACATCCCTGTTTTACTTCCATTTGATATTACAACCAATACTTGGTCGCTGGTGAGGAGAAACAGGTTTATCTTCTAAGATATTTTCGAGTGCAGCACGAATATCTTTTCCGTTTAGCGTTACATTATTTGAAGGGCGCGAATCATCTAACTGCCCTCTGTAAACCAACCGCAAGTCTTTATCGAACATGTAAAAATCGGGAGTGCATGCAGCATCATAATCCTTAGCTACTTGTTGCGTTTCATCATACAGATACACAAAAGGATATTTCAACTCCAGCGCTAGTTGTTTCATTTTTTCAGGAGCGTCTTCGGGATGAGCAACAGCATCATTTGAACTGATAGCCACAAAGTTTATACCTTTAGTCAAGTAATCGTTTGCCAACTTCACCAATTCAGGATTGATATGCTTTACATAAGGACAATGATTGCAAATGAACATGACCACAGTGGCGCGCTCGCCCTTCAAATCGTTCAGAGAAAAAGTTTTTCCTGAAACTGTATCGGGTAAAATAAAGTCGGGGGCCTGTGTTCCCAATGCAAGCATGTTAGAAGGTGTAAGTGCCATTTCGAATTGTGTGTGCGAATTTACGATTCTAGAAAACTGATAACTTCTTTCAAAAACTCCTGCGGTTTTTCCGCATGAACCCAATGCCCTGCCCCTTTTATTTCAACTAATTTATTTTTCGGAAATAATTTTTCGATGGAGTCAAAATTTTCGGCATTGATATAAGAAGACTTTTCGTCTTTTATAAAAAGCACTTCTCCCGCAAATTGTTTTGAGGAAGTAATTGCGGCAGAAATTTTTGAATAGTTCTTACTTAACGAATCGAGATTAAATCGCCACTGAAAACCACGCTGACCGTTTTCGGCACGTGTTAAACTTTTGAGCAAAAACTGAACGGTAGTTTCATCATTATCCAACTTTTCGCGAAGCACTTTCTCCACTTCTTCGCGCGAATTTGCATGACTTACATCAGCAGCAAAGAGCGCGTTGAATACTTCGCTGTGGCGGTCTTCATATTGAACAGGAGCAACATCAACTACAATCAGCTTCGAAACTCTATCTGAATGCTCCAACGCGAACTTCATCGCTGCCTTTCCTCCCATTGAATGCCCGATGATGTGAGCCCTTTCAATTTCCTCTTGTTCGAAAAACTCAAGCAAATCGTTCGAGAGCAAATCGTAATTGAATTCATCTGTATGTGGTGAGCGACCGTGGTTTCGTTGGTCAAGAATATAGGTTGCGTATGAAACACCCGAAATATGTTTAGCAATCGTTTGCCAGTTATCAAGCGAGCCCAATAAACCGTGAAGAATGATAACAGGAAAACCCTCTCCGAACTTTTTGTGATTCAATTTCACTTAAAACATTTTTGTGCGCTTCGTTAAAAACGGCAGCAACACCTGGCGAAAATCTTTATTGATATCGGCTTCCACAAAATCAATTTTGTATTGCGCGCAGCGTAGCTTCAAACTGATTTCAAATTTCTGCATTCGCTCTATGTAAAAGCTCTTCACCTCTTTGGCTACGAACTTTATTTTCTCTCCCGTTTCCATATCAATAAACTGATACGGACGGTTTTCAAACTGAAAGTCCAACTCCTTTTGCTTATCCACCACATGAAATAAAATCACTTCATGCTTATTGTATTTCAAGTGTTGCAAGGCAGAAAATAATTCATCGCGCGTTCCCTTATCCATGTGCGAAAACATGTCGCTGAAGATGATAATCATGCTACGCTTGTGAACGGTCTCAGCAATTTCATTTAAACACTTGGCAGCATTTGTTTTTTTATTGAGCGGCTTTTCGTTTAGCAATTTTTCGAGCTGCGCGAAAAGTAATTGATGATGCTTGGTGCTGCTCTTGGCATCGGTGCTGAAAATAACTTCATCGGTAAAAACAGTTAAGCCAGCAGCATCACGCTGACGTTTCAATAAATTCACTAATGCCGCTGCTGAAACAATAGAGAAACGAAGCTTGTTTGTTTTCGCATCAACATCATTCGGAAAATACATGGAAGAAGAAGCATCAATTACAATTTGACATCGCAAATTGGTTTCTTCTTCATAGCGCTTAACAAACATTTTTCCGGTGCGCGCTAAAACTTTCCAATCCATGTGTTTGGTTGATTCACCAGGATTGTAGAGGCGATGCTCCGCAAACTCCACCGAGAAACCGTGAAACGGTGATTTATGCAATCCGATAATAAATCCTTCCACCACTTGCTTGGCAAGCAGTTCAAGGTTTTCTATTTCGGGAAATTGATTTAACTCAAGCATTTTCTTCTGAAATTTCGGAACAATCAAAAATAAAAAAGCGCAACTAAGAGTTGTTCCTAAGTTGCGCTTTTCTCAAAATTTCAATGAAGATTTAAGAAAGATGTTTATTCAACGTAGCAGCTAATTGCGATTTAGGCACAGCACCTACTACCTTATCTACCACTTGTCCGTTTTTTACAAAAAGAATCGTAGGAATGTTTCTGATGCCATATTTCATAGCGGTTTCAGGATTATTGTCCACATCTACTTTTCCCACGACTGCTTTGCCTTCGTATTCTTTTGAAAGTTCTTCAATCATAGGTCCAATTGCTTTGCAAGGTCCGCACCACTCTGCCCAAAAATCTACGAGTGCCACTTTATTGCTGTCTAATACTGTTTCTTTGAAATTGCTGTCGGTTAACTGAGTTGCCATAATTATTGATTTTAAATTTTGAAAATGTTTTTGATTTAATCGGGATTACGAATGTAGCATGCCTTCAGGCAATTTGTGAACCAGTTTTAGTTTTTGTTTTCAACACCCTTTTCTTTCAGACATTTTTCTATCGTTTCGGTTATTTTGTCGCTGTCAGGCCATTTCCACGGGTTAAACCAGTCCACCACTCTGCCATTTCTGTCAACAATGTATTTCTGAAAATTCCACAACGGGTAATTATTTCTGAGTAATTGCTTTGTCTCTGTTGCCAAATATTGATAAAGCGGTTGTGCTTCGCTTCCCTTCACTTTCCCCTTTGCAAAAATTTTGAACTTGACACCATAGTTAACAGAGCAAAACTCTTGTATAGCATATCCGCTCTCAGGCATTTGTCCTGAAAATTCATTGGAAGGGAAAGCCAGAATCTCAAAACCCTGCTCGCGATATTTTTCATACAACTTTTCCAACGTATCTAGCTGAGGAGTTTGCCTGCAACGCGAAGCAATATTCACCAACAAAAGAACCTTCCCTTTGTAATTGGATAGTTTGACGGGCTTGCCATCCAAACCTTTCACTTCAAAATCATAAATATTTTTAGCCATAATTTGTTTTGGTTCATAACAGACGAAGCGCGGGAAAGTTTATTGCTTCAGTTTTGAAAAAAAATCCCAAACCACCACTCCAACACTCACAGCAATATTAAGCGAATGCTTCATTCCGTATTGTGGAATTTCAATTACAATATCAGAAGAATTTACTACTTCCTGCTCCACACCTTCTACTTCATTGCCGAAGACTACTGCGTACTTCACTCCTACTTCAGGAGCAAATTCATTGAGCATAGTTGCGCGTTCTGCCTGTTCAACTGAAATAATTTTGTAGCCATTCTTCTTCAATTCCTGAATCGCATCAAGGGTTGAAGGAAATTGTTGCCAAACAACTGTTTCGGTAGAACCCAATGCGGTTTTATGAATATCGCGATGTGGAGGTGTGCCCGTGATGCCGCACAAATAAATGGCTTCAATCAAAAACGCATCAGCCGTTCTGAAAACCGAACCCACATTTAAATGGCTGCGGACGTTATCCAAAACAATCACTACGGGAGTTTTTGTTTGCTCCTTGAATTCCTCTTTGGATAAGCGCGGCAATTCTTCATTCAACAATTTTCTCATTACATGTTCTGTTTAAAAATTTCGGTTCGCAAAGTAAGCACAGTTCTTATTTTCACGCGGAATGATTTTGAAAGCGACACACTTTGTATTCAATAATCAATCATCACTAATCAATTATCAATTTACGTGGCAGTTCACCGAAGTATGATTAAAAGCGCTATGAGCGAAACCGAAACTCCGCTCATGAAGCAATACAATGCTTTTAAGGCAAAGTATCCTGATGCTATTTTGCTTTTTCGTGTGGGTGATTTTTATGAGACATTTTCGGACGATGCGAAGAAGGCTTCTGCAACACTTGGAATCACGTTAACGAAAAGAAGCAATGGCAAAGCAAGCGAAGTAGAATTAGCGGGGTTCCCGTATCACGCATTGGATACCTACTTGCCTAAGTTAGTTCGTGCAGGACATCGTGTGGCGGTTTGCGACCAGATTGAGGACCCGAAATTTGCGAAGGGCATTGTAAAGCGCGGAGTAACCGAAATGGTAACACCTGGAGTTGCACTGAAGGATAATATCCTGAACACGCGCAGCAATAATTTTCTCGCTTCTGTTTATTTTGAAAAGGATTACTACGGGATTGCCTTTTTGGATATTTCAACCGGAGAATTTTTTATTGGAGAGGGAAATTTTTCGTACATCGAAAAGATGATTCAAACGCTTTCGCCAAGTGAAGTGCTTTATCCAAAATCGAAACAGAAAGATTTTTTACAGAAGTTTGGAAGTAAACTCTACGCCTACAAATTAGACGACTGGATTTACAGTTACGATAACGCTATTGATATTTTATTGAAACTTTTCGAAACCAATTCATTGAAAGGTTTCGGAATTGAAGAAGAAAGATTCAGTGTAATTGCTGCCGGTGCAGCCATTCAATATTTGCGCGATACGGAGCACAACAACCTTGCACACATAAGCAAAGTGACCAAACTGACTGATGAGAAAAATGTTTGGCTCGACCGTTTCACCATCCGAAATCTGGAATTGATTTACTCGCCACATCAGGGCGGCAAAACTTTATTGGATGTGTTGGACAACACCACTTCTCCTATGGGCGCGCGAATGCTCAAGCGTTGGACAGTGATGCCTTTGCTCGACATTCAAAAAATAAACGAACGTTTAGAAGCTGTTGAATATTTCGTGAATCATCCTGTAGAGTCGGAAGAATTAAAAAAGTTGATTCGCACCATTGGCGATTTGGAAAGATTGATTTCGAAAGTTTCATTAGAGCGTGCTAATCCTCGCGAGATGGTTCAACTGAAACGCGCGTTGAATTCCATTCCTTCTCTGAAACAAATTCTTTCTGCTTCGAAAAATAT
>CANJRM010000040.1 GCA_947476645.1 Bacteroidota bacterium | reverse complement strand
GTTCAGATTTTTTCTGTCAGCGGAAAACTTGTAAAAAACATTGTTGAGTTTGTACACAGCGATGGTTTCCGTGTAAACAACATTGCCTGGGATGGTTTAGACGATTATGGCGATGCCATTGGCAAGGGAGTTTACGTATATAAGTTGACGGTGCGCGATTCTGAAGGACAGAGCGCACATAAATTTGAAAAATTAGTGGTTTTAAGATAGATTGCCGCCCAATTAAAAGCCAATCTATCGCAACACTTCTACTTTAAATTTTAATTCAATCAAACAGAGCATGAATTATTTGTTGCGTACAAAAAAAGCAGTTACATTTTTGAGTCTATGGATTCTTTCAATATCGTTATTGGAAGCGCAAGGCATTAACACTACGGCAGGAACTATAAATACCGTTACTACAGCAGTTCCGTTTCTGCGCATTATACCCGATGCACGAGCAGGAGGAATGGGCGATGTGGGTCTTGCTACTCCTATTTATGGCAATGGCGAAAACGAAGGTGACTATCGTAGCCCCGATGTGAATGGACTTTACACCAATCCCGCAAAACTTGCGTTCATTGACAAAGATTTTGGTTTTGCGGTTACGTTCAGTCCGTGGTTGCGCACCTTGGTAAACGACATCTATTTGGCGAACCTTGCTGGATATTACAAAGTGAAGAAGATGCAAACTATAGCCGTGTCTATTCGTTATTTTTCTCTTGGTAATATCACATTCACTGATGCTCAAGGACAAGAGACCGGTCAATTTCGCCCAAATGAATTTGCCATTGATGGACACTATGCTCGCAGATTAGGCGATATATTTTCTATTGCTGCATCACTTCGTGTGGTGTATTCAAACTTAGCAGGCGGACAGCAAGTAGATGGAAATTTAGTAAAGCCGGGTGTTGCAGGTTCGGGAGATATTTCATGGTTTGTTCGCAAACGGTTTCATGAAAACAACGCTCATAAACTGGAGCATGAATTAACGGTGGGAATGGATATTTCCAATATAGGAAGTAAAATCTCTTACACTTCGAGTGTTACTAAAGACTATATCCCTACTAACTTAGGTATAGGTGTGGGTTATACATTGAATATAGACAAACACAACTCTGTAGGTGTTTATGTTGACATGAACAAACTCATGGTTCCTACTCCGACAAAAGACGATAAGAACAACAATGGTATCTACGATTTCAAAGAGAAGTCTTCTATCACCGGTATGTTTACTTCGTTTGGTGATGCACCGGGAACCTACGAAAACGGACAATTGGTAAAGGGGAGTAAAACGAAAGAAGAGTGGAATGAGGTTACCTGGGGCATTGGTGCAGAGTATTTATACAACAAACAATTCGGAGTTCGTTTCGGATATTTTTACGAGCATCCTTTGAAAGGGAATCGTCAATTCCTTACAGCAGGTTTAACCGTGAAGTATAGTGTAGTTGGTTTGAATTTTTCTTACCTGATACCTACTACCATTCAAAGAAATCCGTTGGATAATACCATCCGCTTCACCTTGTTATTTGACTTCTTAAACGGTGGCAAAAAATCGAGCAACGAAACAGGAGTTTCATTAGTGCCAGATGAGCCTAAGAAGAAAGAAAAGAAAGCAGATACCAAAGAAAAGACGACCGAAACCAAACCGGCTGAAAGCAAACCAGGCGATGATAAACCGATTATTAAAGAAGGTAAGTTAGAGCCAGTAGAGCCGAAGTAAAAATACAAAGCGGCAGCAGGCAGCAGCACTATGCAGCAAAAACAAAAAAGCTTTACGAATTGTCGTAAAGCTTTTTTGTTTTTAGAAAGTAGGTGAGCGGCTGTCATCCTGAGCTTGTCGAAGGATGGTTTGTGAACGCGCTTCGACAAGCTCAACGTGACAAGAGCACTGTCACCCTGAGCTTGTCGAAGGGTCGTGCGACATAACTCCAATCACTTCCTCATCTCCCCATAAAGCATACTCACTTCTAACACCGTAAACACTGCGTAGTAAAAAAGAAAATGAAGAATCATTGCAGTTTTGTTGTCGGTTGAAAAAAGGAGAAACACCAGCACCAGAAAAATGTAGAACAGAAATTTAAAAACGGTAGCCGCTAAATATTTTCTTATAAACTCCTGTCCATTGCCTTTAGCCGACTGTAACAGAAATAAATGAACGGCAGTAACAGAGGTGGCAAAAATGCCGAGCAACAAAAATCCGTTTTTCATTTTCATAGTTTCTGCAACCTGATTGTTCCAAACAAATTCGAGGGCAATGCAAACTGCTGTAAGAACAAATACGGCTATAAGAAATTTAGTAGACGATGTTTTCATATTCTAGGCGAAACAAAAACTTATTTCCGAAACCTAACAAAACACATTTTTTTTCTTGCTTCCGAAAAACAATCCTTTACTTTCACTCTTGAATCAAAATAGTTGACTATGAAAAAATATTTACTCTCCATTTTAATTCTGGGTTCGGTAGCGGTTAACGCTCAATTCTTTCAGGGTTTGCGAAGCAGCATGTATGGCGGCATTACCAATGTAAATTACAACCCCGCTATTGCCGATGCTCCTTTTGTAGCCGATGTAAACCTGATTGGTGTAGGTTTCAATTTGACCAACAACTACATCGGTATCAGTAAAGATTTTCTTTTGCATCCCAATACTGCGGGAGCAACAGGCGATTTTCAAACCGATTTTTTGCATGAGCGCATTAACGGCAAAGACAAATCGGCTGTAATAGCCGCGCAGATTCAGGGACCGCTTTCTTTCATGTGTACCTGGGGCAAAGGCGAAAACAAAAACAAAAATGCTTTTGCGTTTAGCTACCATATTAATTCGGTAACTAACGTTGATAAATTTGATGAAACCTTTGTGCGTATTGCTTACTACGGAGCGGGGTTTACTGCCGATTCAGTTCTCAAATACGTTGAAAAAGGTTTGAACAACCAAAACCCTTCGGTAAAAACTTTGCATTGGGCAGATATAGGAATGACTTACTCTCGTGTCATTTATGATAAGGGACCTCATTTCATAAAATTTGGTGGTACGATAAAACTTCTTGATGGAATTGCCGGAGGATATGCGTATGTAAACAACCTCGAATACAAATGGCACAATTTCGACACCATCTCCATTTTCAAAAGCGAAGCGCATTATGCTTACTCGCAAGGGTTGGTTACTTCAAAAGGATATCCTGCTGGTGATTTTGGTTCGCAGGCAAAAGACCTTTTCACTTACAAGTATTCGGTGCCTACCGTTGCCGTTGATTTAGGAATGGTTTACGAGTGGAGACCTGACAAAGATAAAGAAGCCTATCACTATCAAATGGATTGTCAAGACCAGTGGCGTTACGACAAAAGCCGTTATAAATTGGCTTTTGGTTTTAGCATGATTGATTTAGGAGCTATACGATTTAAGAAAGGGGAATACAGCGGAGACTTTACCGCTAACATTAATGACTGGCGAGTGAAGGATGCGAAATTTCCTGATGGCTTACAAAGTATTGATGACACCATCAACAAACATTTCAGAACAACTTCCGATGGTAAAAAGTTTTATACCATGTGGCTGCCAACGCGCTTCAATATATTTTTGGATTACAACATTGCCTATGGTTTTGGTTTGAACTTAGCAGGAACTATTTCGCCTAACATGGCGGCTAACCGCAACATGGTGCATCAGGCATCGAGTATCACTCTCACCCCTAAATATGACCATGCATGGTTTGGCGCTTATCTTCCCGTGTCTTATGACTTTAAGGGAAATGCAAGTTGGGGAGCAACGTTGCGAATGGGACCGCTCACGATTGGAACCGCAGATATCTTAGGATTGTTCGCCAAGAAATTTGTTTACAATGCCGATATACACATGGCTTTGAAAATCACAATTCCTTATCACAAAATTCGTGACCACGATAAAGATGGTGTATCGAACAAACTTGACCAGTGCAAAAAAGATAAAGGAAGTTGTGCAAGCAAAGGATGCCCTGACAGAGATGGTGATGGTATACTTGACAAAGAAGACAGATGTCCTGATAATCCTGGTCCACTTGAATTGAAGGGTTGCCCAGATAGTGACGGTGATGGCATAGCCGATGTGGACGATTCATGCGTTCATGAAAAGGGATTGGCTGAATTCCACGGATGTCCTGACCGCGACAGCGATAAGATTATGGACAAACTGGATGAGTGTCCTGATACACCGGGTATTCCTGAATTTAATGGTTGCCCTGACCGCGATAAAGACGGCACACCTGATAAAACAGATTTGTGTCCAGATGTGCCGGGAGCAAAAGACCACTTCGGTTGCCCTGATACAGACGGTGATGGAATTTACGACAATGAAGACCATTGCATCAATACTCCGGGTCCTAAAGAAAATGCAGGATGTCCTTGGCCTGATAAAGATGGTGATGGCGTGTTTGATAAAGATGATGAATGTCCTACTGTGTTCGGTGTACCTGAAAACAAAGGCTGTCCTAAGTTAGAGAAGAAAGAACTCGAAACGCTCAAGTATGCTTTCGATAATCTTGAATTCGAAACAGGTAAGGATATCATCCGTACACATTCATTCCCGTCATTGAATTCATTGGCTTCTCTGTTGGCAAGTAAACCTAGTTATGGTTTGAGAATAGAAGGACATACCGATAATGTAGGAACTGACGAGAAGAATTTAATTCTCTCGCAAAAACGTGCTACTGCAGTTAAAACTTACTTGGTGAAGAAAGGCGTGAAAGCAAACATGCTCGAAGATTTCGGTTACGGTGAAGCCCGTCCGATTGCCGATAACGATACCAAAGAAGGTCGTCAGAAAAACAGAAGAGTAGAAATGAAAATCACCTTCCATTAAAAAGAAAAAAGCAAAAAAGCCATTCCGATTTTCGGAGTGGCTTTTTTAAAGGGCAAATGTCACCCTGAGCTTGTCGAAGGGTTTGTAAAAGCTAAGATGCCTCGACAAGCTCAGCATGACATTTCGTTTTTAGTTTTGTTAGAGTTTGAAATATTCATTTTATAACACAAACATTCTTTTTTCGTAAGAGAAAATAAACTATTGGCTATGCTTAAAAATATTTTAGTGCTTGGGTTTGCTTCTTTGGTAATGGTATCCATGCCTTCGTGCAAGTCAAATAAAATTCCTTGTCCTACTTATGCCGATAGTTTTCCTGATAAAAAAGCAAAGGGCGGTAAGCAAAAACCAAACATGCCTAAAGCAACCAAACCGAAGAGCGGAGTTTTGCCTCCTGGTTATAAAGGAAAATAGAATCGTCAACTAATCTTGCCCCAAATTTTCTCTTTCGTTTCTTCTTTTAAAAATTGAAGTAGTTGTTGATGCTCTGGCTTCGAAAGCGAAGGGTCGTTCTCCAATAAATTTTGTGCAGTCGTGCGGGCGGCTTCTAACACATTAGCATCGTGAACTAAATCGGCTAAGCGAAGATTGACCACACCGCTTTGTTGTGTGCCTTGAATATCTCCGGGTCCGCGCAGTTTCAAATCTTCTTCGGCAATAAGAAACCCGTCATTGGTTTTACACATAATGGAAATGCGTTGTTTACTATCGTGCGAAAGTTTAGCGCCCGTCATTAAAATGCAGAACGATTGTTCGGCACCGCGACCCACTCTTCCGCGCAACTGATGTAGTTGCGACAAGCCAAAGCGTTCGGCATTTTCAATAATCATCACACTCGCGTTCGGCACGTTTACGCCAACTTCAATCACTGTTGTGGCAACCATGATTTGTGTTTCGCCTTTTACGAAACGTTGCATTTCATAATCCTTATCGGCACTGCGCATTCTGCCATGCACAATACTGATTTGAAATTTCGGTTTAGGAAACGCGCGCGAAATACTTTCGTAGCCGTCCATCAAATGTTTTAAATCCATGGCTTCGCTTTCTTCAATCAGCGGATACACGATGTAGATTTGCCTGCCCTTGTTTATTTCTTCCTGCATAAAACCAAACACGCGCAGGCGCTCGGCATCGCTGCGGTGAACGGTGCGAATAGGTTTGCGCCCCGGAGGTAATTCGTCAATCACACTCACATCGAGGTCGCCATAAATAGTCATGGCGAGGGTGCGCGGAATGGGTGTGGCGGTCATTACTAAAATATGAGGTGGCTTTTCGTTTTTAGTCCAGAGAGCAGCACGCTGTGCCACACCAAAACGATGTTGCTCATCTATGACCACCATGCCTATGTTTTTAAAAACAACGCTGTCTTCAATCAGCGCATGAGTGCCGATGAGAATATGAATCTTTCCTTCGGCTGAATTTTCGAGAATGAATTTTCGCGCTTTTCCTTTTATGCTTCCTGTGAGTAGTGCTACTTCTACATTCATTCCGCGCAGCGCTTCGGTAATGCTTTCGTAATGTTGGTTCGCAAGAATTTCGGTAGGCGCCATTAAGCACGCCTGAAAACCATTGTCAATAGCCATGAGCATGCTCAGCAATGCCACTACTGTTTTTCCGCTGCCTACATCGCCCTGCAAGAGGCGGTTCATTTGTTTGCCAGTAAGCGTGTCGCGTCTTATTTCTTTGAGCACTCTTTTTTGCGCGCCCGTTAATTCAAACTTTAATTGCTTGTGATAGAAATGGTCGAAGAGGTTATCAATCTTTTCGAAAATAAAACCTTTCGAAATTTCGTTGCGGTTGCTTTTTACTTTAAGCACCTGCAACTGAATAAGAAACAGTTCTTCAAATTTTAATCTGCGCTGTGCTTCATGTAACAGGGCTTCGCTTTTTGGAAAATGAATTTGCACCATGGCTTCAAAGCGCGAACACAAACGGTATTGCTGCACAATGGCTTTTGGCAAAAACTCGGGAACATCTTTTTCTTTCAGTTGAGCTACGAGCACATGCGTGAGCCGCACAATGCCTTTAGAGTCGAGATATTTTTTCTTCGCTTTTTCGGAGGAGGAGTAAACGGGCTGCAAACCTTTGCCGCTTACTTTTAGTTCATCGGTAAAGATTTCTACTTCGGGGTGAGCGATATTGAATTCGCCATTAAAAATTGTTGGCTTGCCAAACACGAGCAGCTCGACATTGGGCTGGATTGTTTTTAAAATAAAATCTACGCTTTGAAACCAGATTAATTCCACGGTGCCGGTATCGTCTTTAAAAGTAGCGAGCAGGCGTTTTTGTTTGCCCATGCTCAACTGACGGAAGCCGGTAATTTTTCCTTTGAGCTGAATGTATTGGGTAAGCGGGTTGAGTTCTTTTATTTTATGAATGATGCTGCGGTCAACGTAGCGAAACGGATAGTAATGCAGCAGTTCACCAAAGGTGTGCACCTGCAACTCTTTGCGCATGAGTTCGCCCTTTGGAGGACCAACTCCTTTTAAATATTCGATAGGCGATTGAAGCAGGGTTGACATTTTCGAAACCGAAATAAAACTTTCATTTCGAAAGTAAGGAAAAGAGCTTTTGGATTATTTCAGGGCAACGCTGGCGATTCACAGCATCGGTGCCTTTCTTACCATTCTGTCTTCACCTTGTTATAACCCTTCTTCAGGGTTTCACCATCTACATCAATAAATATAGAAGCGTAAATCATACGACCAATTCCTGGTCCGCCATACGCCTGATAGTTGTGTTTCGAAATCAAATTAGAACCACCTAATTTAAATGTGGTGTAAATGCTTTTCACCTCCCAATTAATCTGCGCATCGAGTAAAGAGTAAGTAGGAATAGTTCCTGTAAACTGAGGAGACCCTTGAAATTCAAAACCTTGAATCCACTTGTAAGTAAGGTTAAACCCGAAGCCTTTCATTTTTCCGAGTTTGATATTGCTTCCGCTAATACCCACATTAAATTTGTGCTCAGGTGTATTGTAAGCAGGAATAATAGGGTCTGTACTGCCGAGTTTATTTATTTTGTTCCAGCTGTAATTTCCATTCAAAGAATAGTTACGGATAAAATAATAGTTGAAACCCGCAGAAATACCGTAAGTCATAATAAGGTCTGGCGAATTAGCGGCTACACGATAAATTTGTTTAGGGAATTTTTGAATACCGAACTCAACAAGCGTAGCACCTATCTGGTAACCCAAAAAGTACTTGTAAAAACTAACATAGCCGCTGCCATCTAAGTAAAGTTTATTAGCAATTACACCTTTGTAACCTAACTCCACACTCTTCACCTGCTCGGGACGCACCTTGGGCACATTAAAATAATGTAACAACGAATCGGTGGGAATAGGACTGTCCAAATAGGTACGTAACGATTCAATACTTACCAGCGAATCGAAACCGTTTAGGTTTCCAATTAGTATGGCGCGACCCACGTTGTAGTAAAGATACTGGTCTTGTAAAGTTGGGTTACGAATAGCTGATGCAAACGATAAACGAATAGAGTGTTTGTTATTATAGGAATAAACGATAGATGCTGCCGGTGTGGCTATCACCGGAAAATTCTGGTTCTTGTCCACTCTGCAGGTAGCAGTAAGTATGATAGAGTTTTTCTTACCCGTTCCGAAATCAAATTTTTTAGAAAGGCTCACGTATCCACCCACCTCCCAGTTTCTTATCTGCTTGCGAACTCTATCCAGAATTTCGAAGCTGTCTTTTTTGAGTGTATTAAATTCATTTACCGTATACGTGCTTACACTTCCATCAATTTTTTTCCTGACTTTATAATCTGTAATCGTATCGCTGAAAACCGTTCCTCTTGATTCCGGCAAATACATTCTGAAACTGGAGCCGACTATAATATCCATAAAAGGATTTTCCCTACCCTTTAATTTGAGTGTAAACTTATACTCGCCTTGCACATGCACTAATTTGGAGCGGTCGTAAAACAATGTGCCGCCTTCTTCAAAAGCCGTATGCGAGGTAATTGCATTAAACAGCGAATCAAAAAGCGGAGTTCCCGGCATAGCCATTGGACGGCCTCCAAACATAACCGTACCGGTGTCGGCAAAGTTGCGTGCCATTTGATGCCAAAGCATTAACGAGTCGTGATATTTATCAAGCACGGTATTGGCCACCGCATTTACTGAATCGAATTTGAAAATCCAATTGAGTGAATTGGTGTTTGGAAAACCCGGCAGGTTCTTTACGCGTGGGTTGATGTAGTTACTCCAGTAAGTGGTGTAGTAAGCGCGCCAGTCTTCATCGCTTTTGCCAAACTGCTGCATTTTGAGTGCGGTAAAAACGGCATCATATGAATTGCCCGAATTTTCCATAGTAGTATAAGCACGAATAAAAAACTTATCGGGTTGCGAAATTTCGAGTTTTGCTTGCTGAAACTGAAGACCCTTTAAACTGTAACGATTATCGCCCTGATAAACCGTAGTACCTGTACCGAAATTGTATGCGGCTTTTATTTCAATTTTATCGGTAATTTTATAATGTACCGAAGCATTTGCTTTTATGTTTCGAACATTGTAATCCACTAAATTTTTTTCTAAATATCCTGTTCTGAAAATTTGTTTCAAACCCGGGTAAGTGCGCGCAGACTGTTCGTAGTTATTATCACCCCTTCTTAATAATTCATCGCCATAACGATTCACGGCATCATAACCCCCAGGATTAGTGCTCGGTTGCCAGGAACCTGTAGAGGCCGCCATATTATCTGCCACCCAGTCATCGGCACGCAGGTAACTGAAGTTTACTTTAAAGGCAAACTTATCGGTGCCGAATTTATTCTTGTACACTTTTGCATAACGAAGTGCCCCTTCAAATAAATTGCGCTCCGCTCCTTTCACAAAAACCGAAAGCCCGTTATAGTAAAACGGATTTTTGGTTTGCATGTTTATCACTCCGTTGAAAGCGTTGGGTCCATACATAGAACTCGAAGCTCCCACAATCAAATCCACTTTCTGAATATCAATTTCGGTAGCTCCCGCAAAATTGCCTACACTAAAATTTAAACCCGGGGCTTGGTTATCTGCTCCATCCAATAATTGCAACGAACGCACAGGAGAAGTTGAATTAAAACCGCGCGTGTTGATGATAACAAAGCCCAAAGAAGCTGCGGTCATATCCACACCTTTCAATCCGCCAAGGCCTTCATAAAAAGTAGAAGAAGCTGTTTGCTTGATGGCCTGCAAGCCCATGCTCTCCACCGTAAGCGGAGATTCTTTTTGTTTTTGTGTAATGCGCGAGTCCACAATTTCTACATCTTTCAAAACTTTTTCTGCTGCGCCTAATTTCAAATTGAACGAGCGCTTTAAATCGTTCGAGGTTTTAATTTCAATTTCCTGAGGCGCATAACCGATGTAGGAAAACAAAAGCGTAAGCGGTGGTTGCTCTTTTACTTTCAATTGAAACTTTCCGTCAATATCGGTAGTTGTTCCTATGGCAGTTCCTTTTACCGAAACGGTGGCACCAATTAAGGCTTCTCCGTTTTGCTTATCCAAAAGAATTCCAGAAATCTCCTGCGAGAAAACGATAGTGGCAAAAGCAAAGCTTTGAAAAAGAAGGAGTAGATATTTTTTCATTTCTTATTGAGCGATGATAAGAAATGAAAAGTAATTTGGAAACATCATTTAGTAGAAAACAATGCGCTCAGTTTTTTGAATTGAATTTTTCAGGTCGGCAATTCGAATCATATAAATGCCTGCACCCAATTCCTGTTTCGAAATCTCTTGTGAAGATTGAACAGGCACGAGTTTCCTGGTCAATAATTTTCCATCAACCGAAAAAACTTCGACTGTCAAATCATTATTGTAGTGCGAGTAAATAGTTGTGGCATCATCGCTCGGATTCGGAAAAACCGAAACGGGAATTTCATACGCCACATCTTCAACTCCCGAAATTTGTGTGGAATCGCACACCGTATTTTGATAGAGGAAATCGCGCACAATCCAAACGGTAGAATCCATATACAACGAAGCAGGAGGAATAAATGGAATAGGCAAAATAAACGGCACGTGGTCTGCTCCTTGAAAAAGATAAAACGAATGATTCAAATTCACATGGCTTAGTCGGTTCTGAATATCGCCACCACCGTACAACAAACTTTCGGGATGCGTAGAAGCATACGTGCTGTCGTACCAACAGGAAACAGTAGCATCTGCCGTTCCATGCACACCCACAATAATAGGGTCACCTGGTCGCATCCAAACCGTATCGGCAATACCACCGCACAAATCAATTACTCCTTTCACCTTCGAAGAATAACCGGGATTACCGCTGGTTCCTTCTGTACCGCCCAATGCAAGAAACACTGGAGCCGCCCAATCAGGTGGAACTTTCGAAAAAGTATCCAATTTAAAATAAGCATAGTTGAGTCCTATGAACGCACCCGCGGAAGTTCCGCCAATCCAAATTTGAGTAGTATCAATATGATAGGTGTTTGTAGTCAACGCATCTTTGTAAAAATAACGAACGGCTGCTCTCATATCCTGTACACCGCGCATGAAAGCTCTGAACTGATTGGTATCACAATCGCTGCCGTTTTCAAAACCCAAACGATAATCAATAGACGCACACACATAACCTCTGCGCGAAAAATTATCACATAGCTGTACTATATCCGGGCTTTGGCGAATGCCCGAAGTTAACCCCCCGGGAAAGGCAAGTACAATTAACGGACGATGCGCAAAGTTATCGCCCGTAGGCTGATAGATATCCATCTTCAAATCAATGTAAGTGCTGTCAAATTTCATAGCATTACCAAAGGTTACAGTGGTGGACGTTTGCGAAAAAATTTTGTCGTAATAACGACCGTTGCTGCACTGAGATTTTAAATCAGAAAAGAAGAAAACGAAAACCGAGAGGCAGAGAAGGGAGGAGAAGTTTCTCATACGTTATGATTTTTATTGAACGAAAAGTAGATAAAAGAATTTAGAAACAAGAAATATGATTTTGAAAGGAATACTGAATAGTTAACGAAGGAAAGCTTTGAGGCATTCTCTGAAAAATCGAATAATCTGTGTTTATTTAAAACCTAAACCACCCACTCATGCAAACACAGAAAATAATTTCTGCGCAAAATCTTTCGTCTGTTTTGCTTGCTATCTTTTTACTTTCCACAATTTTATTAGAAGCACAGAGCAAAACACCGAACGATACCATCCATACAGGTATTTATGCCGAAGCAGAAAAAATATTGCAACAACAAAAGCATTTGCAACAGGAGGATTCTCTCACAAAAGTTGAACTACTCGGGCGCTTGCAATTAAACGAAGGCGTAGAGGCAATCATGTTGATTGGTAAGTTAGACACACTTGCCATGTATGATTCTACTAGTCAGGCACAGCTTTCTCAAAAATTAGATTCGCTTAAAAACAGTGTAGTTGGCTTTCCTGTAGCGCCTTTTAAGGACACTTTGTTTTTTCTTTATGCAAATCTGTATTCCAGTACTGTAAAAGAAAGAGTGTCTGCTTTAAATAAGTGGATGGTGAAAATGTATCGCGACCAGCGCTTCTCGAAAGAGTCGTTGACCATTGCTGAAAAAGGAAACAACTTCGATATTCTTTACAACAACAAAATTGTAGTGCTCACCATTTCGGAAATTGATGCGCTTTGGTTTTCGCAAAGAGGTGAGCCGTTAGCAAAAGAACTGCTTGCTAAAATTAAAGCCGGTGTAGAAGAAGAAAAGCAAATCAATTTGACAAGAGACCGCATTCAAAAATTATGCTGGGTGCTTTTGATTGTGTTCTGCCTGGCTGTAATTATTTTTCTCATCAACAAAATTTTCAATTACATCAATAGGTTTTTAAGCAAACAAAAGGCGCTTTTCCTTAACGGAATTACCATTGGAAAATTTGTGCTTTTTACACCAGATGAACATGAACTGGTAGCACACAAACTCACCAACCTTGTTCGATTGGCTACCATTTTTGTAGCTGTTTATTTTTCGTTGCCTTTACTTTTCAGTGTCTTTCCAATCACCGAAAAATGGGCGACTACTTTATTTGGTTGGGTTTTTACTCCGGCAAAATCTGCCCTCAACGGAGTTATCAAATTCATTCCTGACTTTTTCACCATTCTGGTTATCTACTATATTTTCAAATACTGCCTGCAAATAGCAAAGTTCTTTGCACAGCAGGTGGAAGAAGGCGATGTAATGATTAGCGGTTTTCATGCCGATTGGGCGCAACCCACATTTGATATTTTTCGGGTGTTGATGTATGCGTTTATGCTGATTCTGGTTTTTCCTTATTTGCCAGGTTCGAGTTCGGCAGCCTTTCAGGGAGTTTCCGTTTTCTTAGGTGTGCTTCTTTCGTTAGGTTCATCGAACGCTATTGCAAATGTGATTGCTGGCTTGGTGATTACTTATATGCGTCCGTTTAAAGTGGGCGACCGCGTAAACATTGGCGAAATAACAGGCGATGTGATAGAGAAAACATTGCTTGTTACGCGAATCAGAACAACCAAGAATGAAGAGGTGACGGTTCCTAATGCAACCGTGCTTTCAAGTAACACTACCAACTACACATCCAATACTAAATCGGAGGATTCTGGACTAATATTATATACGAAGGTGACAATGGATTATGAAGTACCGTGGAAAAAAGTACACGAAATATTAATCAATGCAGCGCTCAAAACAGAGCACGTTCTCCACGAGCCTAAACCATTTGTATTGAACACCAGCCTAGATGATTTTTATGTTTCGTATCAGATAAACGTTTACACAAAAGAGGCGGGCTTGCAAAATTCTATCTATTCCGATTTGCATCAAAATATTCAGGATGCTTGCAGAGAAGCGGAAATAGAAATGATTGCACCTGCTTATCAAAAATCAGTGTAATCAGTTACTGTTTCTTAGCACCATACAGATAAACCGCACCTCCAATAACTATTACCAATACTCCCGCTAAAGGCGACCAGTCCATAATATGATTTTCTGTCGAACAATATTTGGTACCTGAACCTCCGTTAACTTCACAGTGTCCACATTTTTTGCTGCACGAGTTCATGGATATACTCATGAAAGCACCGGCTACTAAGATTAACAATAATTTTTTCATGTTTTTAAATTTAAGTGTGAATGAATTTTCACGATGCAAAGATGATTGCCTGTTGAAGTAAACCGTTACATAATTCTCTTTAAGAGTTGCATCATTCACACATGCCTAAAACAAAACCGCATCTGCTTCTACTTATTTTAGCTTTGTTTAAACTTGCGCACCGAAGCATGAAAAACATACTCTTTGTTTGTATTGAAAACAGCAACCGCAGCCAGATGGCGCAGGCGTTTGCTATTATGCATGGTAAAAATGAAGTACGCGCATACAGCGCAGGCTCAAAACCCTCTGGTAAAATAAACCCGAAGGCAATTGCCGCTATGAATGAACTGGGTTACGATTTAAGTGTGCATGATTCAAAATCACTCGAACAAATTCCGGCAGAGGAATTTGAATATGCCATAACGATGGGTTGTGGCGATGCCTGCCCTTTTGTAAAAGCTAAACACCGTTTAGACTGGCAAATACCCGACCCGCGCGATATGAACGAAGATGATTTTAGAAAGGTGCGCGATTTAATTGAGCAAAAAGTGAAAGATATTTTGGAAAAGATTCCGGAGCATTAATGTGCAAGTTCGGTAAGAGTTATTTGTCACCAGGCTTGTAAACCCTTTCTGCATTTCTCTTTATTTCTTCCCAATTAAAAGTCATGGCTTTGAATTGTTCCTTGCTAAACATTTCCATTTGGTCGTTGTAGTGTTTGCTTTCAGCATGCGATGATGAACCATAGGCATTGATGGAATTTATTTCCACCCCGCTCTTATCATATTTATTTAACTGAATGTAGCCATCACCACCCGTTATGCGCCAAATGCCTTTTGCTTTATCGAAGAGTTTTGGGTCCGCTGCGCGGGGAACTTCGCGCAAACCACTGGCAGGAAAACTTGAATTGCCACGAATCATTCGTTGAATATCACCCAATTTTACATCGAGGGTTCCGTATTTGCTGAGCATAAATGTTTTGGTGTAACGCAGCGCGGCTACTAAATCATCTTCTAACAAAGGTTCTTTCTTAATCATCAAAAATGCAAAAGGCACTTTCCATTCTTTTTGCAAACGCTCCTGCATAATCATAGCCAAAGCGGCATCCTTATTTTCTGCATCGCCAGTTCTGTTCCATTGTTTTAATTTTTTGATGGCATCAGCTATATCGGAATATTTTGTTTCGCTCAATTCAAAAGCAGTTTTCAAATTTCTTGCGTAGCTCGCAGTCCTTGAATAAGTTTTATCAAACTTCACGCGAAGAAAATCAGTCCATGTAAATTTACCCTTTACCTCACCAAGCAATTCACCAAAGCGTTCCCCACGGTTGTAATTAAATTGCTGAATGCCTACAAAACTTCCTTTCCAAGAACAATCTTTTCCGCTAACCGAATACTGGGTTTGGTTACAACTAAAAAGATAACCGCAACTTGGATTTAGCAACGATGGTTTTCTATCGTAAGGTACTAACGTATTCCATTTGTAGTTTGATGTATTTGCGGTGATAGGTAAATGCCAGTTTAAAGTTGAATCGCGTAACGGAACCTGACAACCGCTTTGGTAAAAAATATTTCCATCCACATCGGCATACATAATGTTGAAAAGCGGAATGGCTTCCATTTTCAAAGCCGTTTCAAACTCCTTAAAATTATTTGCCTTGTTCATGCGAAACCATTGTTCGGTGGCACGCATATCCATTGCACCGGGGAAACGAATCGCAAACCAACCCTGTTTGGATTGAAACACAGGACCATATTCGCAAGTGCGAATCTTCTTTGCTATTCCAATTTTAATTGCGCCCAGTTTTATTTTGAGGTGTGCTGTTTTGATCTCAAATTTTTTCCAGGCACCATCATACCAATATTTATTGCCCTGGTGTTTTAGTTTGTAGATGTCGCCAAAGGTGTGGTAGTTAGTAGTGTGTGCCCAGCCTAAATTTTTATTGCTACCTACAAAAATAGTAGTGCCACCGGGAAACAATCCTCCTATAATATCCCAACCTTCATCGCTTTTAATGTGTGCTTCATACCAGGCAAATCTTCCTTCAATGGGCTGATGAGAATTGACAAGCAGCCATGCTTTGCCGTCATCTGTGCGCAATGGAGAAATAGCCATAGAGTTAGAGCCCACTTCGTTTGGCTGGTGCAATAATTCAATGTGATTTTCTTTAATTGATTTTAATGCCATGCCCGCTCCGGCAAAAAGTGTGAGTGTAAGGGTAGAGCCTTTCAGCATGTCAGTAGGTTTGAATGGCAATGCTTTTTTGAGCAATACTTCTTCGGGATGTTTAGCAGCGTAATCGTTTACTCCCTGCACATATCCTTCGAGTACCTTTTTGAAATCGTTGGATATAACACGCTCGTAATTATTATCAATCAGGGTATCAATGCCAAAGAATTTTAAACCGAAATCGAACAGCACTCCTTCTTTGCCCAGCACCTCTCCTAACATGCCCTTTCCTGCCAATAAGTTTTGCTGAATGCTTTTAAAATCATCTTCGCAATGTGCGTAGGCTAAACCATAAGCAGCTTCGGCATCGGTGTGTCCGTAAATATGCGGCACGCCAAAACTATCGCGGGCAATGGTGATGTTGGCAGGATTGATTTGAGCAAAAGAGACCATAGACGCAAGACACAAGATGACAGAGAATGCCAGTGCATTTTTTTTCATGAATTGATTTCGGTTTAAGGTGGGCAAAGAAAAGTGTTTGGCTTAGATGGTCAAGTTTTGACATAGCAGTTTCTTGACGAACTGTTTCAGATATTATCGTAAACAATGCCCAGCAGTAATACCGCACCTGCCAGGGCTAATACATACACCCCGATAAGCGAATAGAAAACACCGCCTGTAATGCCGCCTGCAAAAAAGAAACTGATGATGGTGAGGCGAAGTTTTATGGATGAGTATAGCTTTACTTTTTGCTCGGGCTGTCGGTAAAAAAATAATTGCGAAAGCTCAATTCCTAAATCGGTAAAAAGCCCCGTTAAGTGCGTGGTGCGAACAGTAGCGTTTGAAATAGTGGTGACTAAGGAGTTTTGTAAACCCATAGCAAAAAGCAAAGCAAACGCTAACAGGTTTGGATTGTGCAGTATGAGCAGCGGCCCGAAAAATGCCACGGTAAAAAGTATGATACTTTCAATTACTGCAGGAATAACATAAACGTAGCCCTTGCTCTTTCTTGAAATTAATTCAATCAGAAAATTGGAAACAAAGGAGCCCAGAAAAAAGAAGAAGATATAAAGGAAGTAAATGAAGCCCTGCCAGAAATTGAGTTTAAAAACTTCATCTACAAAAAAAGCGAAGTGTCCCGTAACGTTTGTGGTAAGCCGCTGCACCGCTAAAAAACCCGCCACGTTTACTATGCCCGCTACAAACGACAGTAAGGAAGCTATACCTAAATTATGCTGTAAGGTTCTTTCCTTGCCCTGGTGTTTGAACATAGTGGGTTGGGTTTTATTGGTGGCTGTATAGATAAACAACAACGAGGGCGAAGATATTTAACTTTGTCCTAACCGGTTTTTGTTTCTCGCCATTTCAATAGTGTCAGAATCTAGAACGCAATATGGATGAGCAAACAAGATAAAGAAAGAATCGCGACTTGAGATTGAGATTGAAATGAATTTTGCAGGCGCACCTACATTTTGCAATTGCATTTGTATAAATTCGCGCCCTCGCAAATGGCAAAGAAGAAATCAGTAGATATTATTTTAGAAGAAGAAGTTCTGGTTGAAGACAAACTCATTGGTCTTGAGCCCGACAACATTGAAGTATTTGGTGCGCGTGTGCACAACCTTAAGAACGTTGATGTAACCATTCCACGAAATTGTTTTGTCGTTATCACAGGAATTTCCGGAAGCGGAAAATCTTCATTGGCGTTCGATACAATTTATAGCGAAGGGCAAAGACGTTACCTCGATTCCTTCTCGGCTTATGCCCGCCAGTTCATTGGCAATGGAGAAAGACCGGATGTAGATAAAATTACAGGGCTTTCACCGGTTATTTCTATCGAACAAAAATCGGTCAATAAAAATCCGCGTTCAACAGTTGGAACGGTGACAGAGATTTACGATTTTATGCGCTTGCTTTTTGCGCGGGCGGGCGAAGCGTATTCGTATGTAACCGGTAAAAAGATGGTGAAGTTTACTGATGAGCAAATCATTGATACGCTTCTCACCAATCACAAAGACAAGAAGATGATAATTCTCGCGCCTGTTGTTCGCGGGCGAAAAGGCCACTACCGCGAGTTGTTTGAGCAAGTGCGCAAGCAGGGCTATCTTAAAATTCGTGTTGATGGAGAAATTGTAGATGTGAAACCGAAGATGCAGGTAGACCGATACGAGGTTCACGATATAGAACTGATTATTGACCGATTAAAAGTTGACGATACCGATAGAGACCGCGTTCGCAATTCTGTTGCGCTTGCCATGAAGCAGGGCAAAGGGCTAATGATGTTGCTCGACAGCGAAACAAACGAAGTGTTTATGTTCAGCCGTCACCTGATGTGTATTGAGTCGGGCATTTCGTATGAAGAGCCATCGCCAAACACGTTTTCATTCAACTCGCCTTACGGCGCTTGTAATACTTGCAATGGTTTAGGCGTAACGTATGAAGTGAGCCGCAAGGTTATTCTGCCCGATGAAAAAATTTCGATTGCTCGGGGAGGAATTACACCAATAGGAGAACAGCGCGACAATTTTATTTTCAAAGAACTGAACCTGATTGCTAAAAAATTCAAGTTCAACCTCACCGACCCTATTTCAAAAATTCCTGATGAAGCACTCAACTTCATTTTATATGGCGATGCCGAGGAAACTGTTTTTGATGAAGAAGATTTAGTTATTGAAGACTATGATGATAGATGGTACACGCTAAGCAAAGGCGGCTTAATTGGTTTACTGAAAAGATGTTTCCGCTTTACCACCAGTGAAGCCATTCGCAGTTGGGCAGAAGGTTTTATGGAGCAGCACGAATGTCCAAGTTGCAACGGCACACGATTGAAGAAAGAAAGTTTGTGGTTTAAGATTGATGAGAAAAACATCGGTGAGCTTTCGAAACTCGACTTAACCGATTTGTATAAATGGTTCGATGGTTTGGATGAGCGAATGAACAAGCGTCAGCAAACCATCGCCAAAGAATTGCTGAAAGAAATCCGCACGCGCATCGCTTTCATTCTTGATGTTGGTTTAGATTATCTCGCGCTTGACCGTCCATCAAAAAGTTTGAGCGGTGGAGAAAGCCAGCGTATTCGACTCGCTACTCAAATCGGCTCACAGCTTTCGGGCATCACTTATATTTTAGATGAGCCGAGCATTGGCTTGCATCAGCGCGATAACCGCAAACTGATTACCGCTCTCAA
This sequence comes from Bacteroidota bacterium, assembly GCA_947476645.1. GTDB lineage: Bacteria > Bacteroidota > Bacteroidia > Chitinophagales > LD1 > Bog-950. The sequence continues at coordinate 7,034 of CANJRM010000040.1, read as the reverse complement.
ACAACTCGCAGCAAATCCGAATACAGTTTTAGTTGTTGAGCACGATAAAGAAATAATGCTCGAGAGCGATTACATTATTGACATCGGTCCAAGAGCTGGTGAACACGGAGGAAGAATTGTAGCACAAGGAACACCGGCAGAATTTTTGAAACAGGGTTCTACTACGGCAAAATTTCTTTCGGGCGAATTAAAAATTGAAGTGCCTAAACACCGCAGACAAGGCAACGGACAATACCTCGCACTCAAAGGCGCAAAGGGCAACAACCTGAAAAATGTGGATGTGGTTTTCCCGCTCGGCACTTTCATTTGTGTAAGCGGTGTTTCGGGAAGCGGCAAAAGCTCGCTGATTAACGAAACACTTTATCCTATTCTGCATAACTACGTTTACAACGGCAAATACAAACCGCTCAAGCACGACAGCATTGAAGGGTTGAATCAGATTGATAAGGTAATCGAAATTGACCAGTCGCCTATTGGCAGAACCCCGCGAAGTAATCCGGTTACTTACATTAAAGTGTTTGATGAAATCAGAAAACTGTATGCCCTGCTTCCCGAAGCAAAAATTCGCGGCTATGCAGCGGGAAGATTTTCGTTCAATGTAAAAGGCGGTCGTTGCGAAGAATGCGGTGGCGGAGGAATGAAGATTATTGAAATGAACTTCCTGCCCGATGTAGAAGTGCAATGCGAAAAATGTTTCGGCAAACGCTACAACCGCGAAACACTCGAAGTGCGCTACAAAGGAAAATCAATCAGCGATGTGCTTAACATGACGGTGGAAGATTCGCTTGAATTTTTCGAAAGCATTCCATCCATCTATCCGAAACTGAAAACCTTGAATGATGTCGGGCTTGGTTATTTGAGACTCGGACAATCATCAACTACACTCTCCGGTGGAGAAGCTCAACGCGTAAAACTCTCAGCCGAGCTTTCGAAAAAAGATACGGGCAAAACATTTTACATTCTTGATGAGCCAACTACCGGTCTTCACTTTGAAGATATTCGCGTACTGCTCGATGTATTAAATCGCTTGGTTGAAAAAGGAAATACCGTTCTCGTCATCGAACACAATCTCGATGTAATAAAAGTGGCCGACCATATTATTGATATTGGTCCTGAAGGCGGTTTCCGCGGGGGAAATGTAATTGCCACCGGCACTCCTGAAGAAGTAGCACAATCGAAAGAAAGTTTTACTGCGAAGTTTTTAAAGGAGGAGTTAGGCCTCTAACATTTTCAAAAGCAGCTTACCATACACTGCATAGCTTCCCAATTGGTAGCGTTGTAGCATATCGGTTTCTTTACTTGATAAATTTTTACTGCGCTTTTGCTTTTCATACATGGCTTTGGTGAGTACATAGAAATATGGAAAATCGCTATTGCGCATGGTATATCCATGAGCACGTAAATACTTAATGTGCTTGGCACACATTTGAACCGCAATGTCTTTTTGATTAGTAAGAAAAAAGTAAGCGGTTTGCAGATTTCGTAACTCCACTTCGTACTGAAAGTATTTTCCCTTCGGATTTTTTTCAAAACCCAATTGAATAAAATCAAACGCTTCATCATATTGTCGGCTGAACAAATAATACTTGGCAAACGAAATAATATCGCGCGGCAGCAAAGCTTGTTTCAAATGCGGCATTGGCAATGTTTCTTTTTCCGCTAAAACATTTTTGGCTTCCTGAAGATGATTGGTAATTAAACATACCTGGAGGTATTTAGTAGAATAATAACTGTAGTCAGGAAGTTTTCCCGTTTGCGGAGCTTTCATCCATTTTTCAAAATTCTGAAACGACTCTTCAAAGCGACTTAAGTAATAAAGCAACTCCGCCTGTTTTAACTCAACCCGCAAAATCTGAATATGGTTTTGTGTGCTCTTGAATTTTCTAAGCACGGTCAATGCTTCTGAAGTAACTACCAGCGATTGCTTAAAATCTTCAATCGCATTGTTGAAATAAATTTTCAGCCAGTAAAAAGAGAATGCGAGCTCTTCATCTGCATCATTCGGCAATTTACCCAGCCTCTCTATTTCTCTTTTCATCTCCACCTCTTTTGCCTTAATGGTTGATGCAGCAAATTGTTTGTCAATCTGCACATACATTAATTTGCATTCAATCAGCAGTTTCGAATTTTTGTTTTTCTCTATCGCCAGATATTTGTGTGCCAGCATTTTTAAAACCTCTTCATCCTTATGAATGATGGGCATGTTGAAATGAATGAAGTTGACGTTTGCTTTGTAAAATTCTGCGAGTTGCTTTTTTGTAAAATTCGCTTCGGCATAACTCATCTGCCTTTTCATTTCCTGATAGTACTGCTTTACAAAAGCAGCACGTTCACTCAAAAACAAAAGCAACTCGATGTTGTTAGCGCCAAATAAATGCTCATAGCATTTGGAAAGAAGTTGCGAAGTGATTTTATCGAGGTGCGCTGAAGAAATGCCGAGAGCCGCTTGAATTGTTTCCCGTTCAAATTGCATGCTTTGAACCTGTTGATTCATAAGCAGCAACACTTCTTCGCTTCGTCCTTTCAGTACAAGCGACTTTAATTTCTGCTTTTCCTTTTCCTGTAAATGTTTTAAAAAATCGAACAACAGGTTCATGTGCTAAACCTAAGAGAAATATTTGGGGATTGTTCACCTTTTCAGATGATACGAATCATTCCTCCAATAATTTTTTCAGTCTGTTGAATGCCGCAACATTGTTGGAGCGATTGAGCGAACGAAGAATATCATTTTTATCCCGCGAGCTGATGTGCATACTCATTGCCGCTTTATCGTCTTTCTTTTCGCTGGTGTATTCAAAAAAAACAAAGTGCAGTTTGCCGCTCAATTCTTCATCCATATAATTCAGCTTTTGGTCAATCAAAAAATCCTGCATGTTGTCCATGTTGGTGTAAACGGTTCCAAGCGGGTCGGTTAGTCGCGCGAATAAAGTTTTTTGTTCCTGCGCATCGGGTTCGTCCTGTTTTTTGTCATCACGAATTTGAATCACCACCACTTCGCTGGTGTTTTGATTTATCCAGTCTTTAAACGTTTGTAAAAAGCGAAACGTGGTTTCTACTCCCGTGTTGTCGAGTGCGCCCCCATCCATAGCGTATGTCGTGGGTTCGCTCGGCAATGCGGCATTCGGAAGAATGAAAGGGAAGGTGGCATCCATGCGCATGGCAGAAGTAACAAGCAAGTTTTCTCCGCCTTGCTTTTTGAAAAAGCGACAGAAATCAATGCCATCAATTTCGAGATTGTTGTCGGCTGCATTTTTTCCGTAAGGGCGCATGAGAAACGAAACCGGATGCGGACTGATAAAATATCTGCGCGAATCGTTCATGACCGTTGTGTGATAAATTACCAACGGTACCTTGGCGCTGAACTCATCGCTCTTATAATCAGAAATTTTTTTGTCGAAACGGAAATCGGTATTGCGGCAATAAGACTTTTCGAAAATGTAGCCGCGGTCTTTAAAGTAAGTATTGGAATCGAGTTTGAATTTATGAAAGGGCAGAAGCGCATCGTTACTCAAAATGGAAAGCGCAATGGGATTGAGTAAATCTTTCGAAACGTTGTAAGCGTATTGTCTGTCCAACATGTTAATGGGAAAGCCTTCTTTCTTTTTCAAAAACAGTTCGCGCAGGTAGGTGATGCCGAACATACCGCCCGATGCTCCGCTCGCCAAAAAAGTTTTGTCGAGCAATTTGCCTTTTAATAGACTATCGCAGTTTTGCAAAACCGAAATCACAAAGATTCCCGCACGAACTCCACCACCGCTTACATTGATAAAAACCAATTTTGGTTTTTTGAATGGTGCACGCGCATCTACATTTTTCCGCTTCCAGTTTTCGAGAATCTGCAAAAAGTATTTTCGGTCTTCTTCAATAATGGAATCGGTGGAAAGCGCACGGAATGTTTCGAGATTGTAAGCCGCATTTCCTTTGTCGTAACTCAAACCATACGCACGATTCTGCGAACCCATGATATCGTACTTGGTGAGTTGATTGGCAATTAAAATGAAAACAATAATTGCCGCTGTGCCCCATCCGCCTGTCCAGTACAAAAACAATCCGAATAGTGATAGAAGCACACAAAGAAAAAGCGGGCCACTCGCCCCAATAGGAATTTGAAAGAACGGATTCTCAATAAAAAATCCGCTGATGATTAAAACGGCAAAGGCGACAAGCGAAGCGAGAAATGCATTCCAGTGATGTCTGCGGAAAACGAGTTGGTGAAGTTTAGGGTCATAGTGTTCAACGGTGCGCGTATGGCGAATATTGAATTTGTTGGTGAGGTAATAATCAACGCGATTATAGTTTTGCGTTTCCATGGCCTCATTGAAAATTACTTTGCGAATTGATTTTCTCTTCTTAAGGTTCGCTTTGTTCTCTTCAAGAATGTTGCCCGTGTTTTTATTGGTAAAGCTGAAATAGATAGCCGTGAAAAGAATCACGAGCACAAAACCTGCAGTAACACCAAGCAAATCTGTACCCACTTCCAGATAGTTCTGATACTCGTTGTTGATTTGATAAATGGTGATGCTGATGAAATAGCCAATGAAAAAAGTAAGCGGAATAATAAAGTTGTTGAGGCAGAACATGCCGAGCGGATATTGCAAACTCGCCATGAAAGGGAAACGATGCGAGTGCAAAATATACATCACAATGTTCCAGGTAATGAACATAGCACCGAGACCAATGCCCACCAATGCAAAACTCAAATAACCAACATCACCAAGATATTCAGGGTCGAGGAAAACAGCAGGTGCACCAACACCCGAAGCAAACCGACCGATAGCAATAGCAAAAAGTAGAACCCATGCGAGTAATAAAAACTGTTGCCGCTTAAACGACAACAACAGCAGTTGAATAGGAAAAGAGTAGTAAAGGTCTTTGAAGAAAGTAAGCATGCGCTGTTTTCGAACTACAAGAAAGAAAAAAGAGTGCAGCCTTAAACGCGACTAATTAACCAGTGCGATGTGCTTGTGTATAGGAATATACAACTACGGATTTTTTATTTCCATCAATTGAATCGTCCAGCCCAAGTCCATGCGGGTGATGAGCGGGAAGCGTTGAGTCTCTACTACACCAATGGTATATTTCAAATCGCTGCCGCCTTGCAGTTCAATGCCGGGTATGGAAAGAAAATCTCCGTTTACGGTAACGCCTAACTCTGCAACGGTGCTGCTCAACACCGTGGCGGTATCGCTTTGTCCGTTTACTTTTAAGCTTGCCTGAAAATTAGTAGCGGCATCATTAAATGTTTTGCCGCTGATGAACATAGACGTTTCTTTTTCCAATTTCGATTCACCACCGGTGAAATAATTAAACAGCGCATCGGCTTTTGAAACAGCGGTGGCACTCATCGCTACACTTCCTGTTTTGTTGATAGGGTCTGTCATCTTCCAATCGAATGCAATTTCATTACCCAGTTTTTTGAGCGTGGCAATGAACTGATATTTTTTGCCCGCCATATTTACATCGTAAGTAAGCACAGCACCCGGCTTCATAGCTTTTTCAAAAGTTTCAAGCGCAGCAACATCCTGTGCCGAAGAAACAAAGAAGGAGAAATTGAAAACGAAGAGAAGCGAGTAGAAGATTTTTTTCATGACGAAAAATTTTGTGTTTGATAAATGTAAGCATTCAGTTGAAACACAAAATTATTTCTACGGTGCTTCAATTGCACCCAAATCAAACTTGTTTGTGTTTGTTGTTTTAGAAACAGGTCGTGGCTTTCCATAAATATCCTCGCTCAATCCTGTTGGTGCATCATCAATCAACGGAGAAAAAAATCCTGCGCTGTCGCTTGGCGTAAATTTAAATTCCTCCGCTTTTTCAAACCGCGGTTCCTGATTAAACAGAATATTGTCGTGAACATTAGAGAACAACTCAAAAGTATCCTGCTTGGTTTTTACATCGCAGTAATGAAATGCATTATCGAAATTGGTGAACGCTGTTTCGGCATTGTTGAATGAAACCTCATTTTCTAAACTTCCATACACCACGCAATTAGTAAAAGTGGTTTTGAGCGGTTCGAGGTAAGTGTTAGTTCCATCAGAAACTAAATTACTGAGGAACAAAGATTCCTTTTGATGGTCAACATATTTTGAGCCGCCATTGTACATGGTGCATTGATTGAAAGTGTAATCGCCACCTAAACCAAACTTCACTAAGTTTTCGCCTGCTGTGTGAAAGATGCAATTCTCAGCATCTATTTTTGCATTGAATCCATATACCGCGTTGTACAAACTGTTTTCTACAATCGAATTTTGAATGGTTACTTCGGGTCTGCCGCTTGGTCCCAAATAGGTAGTTATATCTGTGCTCAATCCCGCGCCTGCATAAATGCCGTATGAAGATTCGTTGACAATGCAGTGATTAAAATTTCCTTGCGGCACGCTTCCGCAGTTGCTGCGCAGAAAAACAATTCCAAACCATTGCCCGGGTTTGTCATTATAATATTCTTCCAAACGCACGCCTTGAAAAACAATAGAGTCTGTCCATGTTGTTGCATTGGCATTTAGAGTTCCTTCTACAAACAAGGCAGAGTTATTCGCGAAGAAAATTTTGCAGCCCGAGTTGATGGTGAGTGAGCCACCGCATTTTACATAAACGCCCGGCACCGTATCGTGACTGATAACCACATGCGGCAAATCGTTGTTCCAGATTTCGGCTCCATTAATTATTTGACCGTAATGAAAATGCGCATTCTGTCCGAATGCCTGCAAGTGAACGGTCGAAGTTTCGCCATTCGTGGTAAACTCCACATCATCAATAATTAAAAACGGAGTGGCGGCACTTGTTGGGTTAACTGTTACTTCCACAAAAACATAAACCGAATCTTTTGCGGGAATTTCCACCTCATTAAAATTATCGCCCTGTAAACCATCTACACTAATGCGAAACTGCGTGCCCACTAAATGCGCTAAATGAATATTCGAAATCTTCACTGCTTTCTTATCGGTATTAAACACTTTGAAATATTTGGTGGTAGAACCAAGGGAAGTAAACACGGTATCGAAGGTAAGTGTATCGGTGCTGAACGAAAGATTGCC
>CANJRM010000039.1 GCA_947476645.1 Bacteroidota bacterium | reverse complement strand
TCTATTACTGATAAATCAGGTATTACTATCTGGAGTAATGATAACACCGTGTATGTTGATTTTGGTAAACAACCAAAAGTGGAGGCACAAATTGAAATTTACAATGTGCTTGGCCAGCAACTTTCAAATGAGAAGTATGGCCGTTCTTCGGTTTATCACAGAGCGTTCAATAACCTTGAAGCTGCCTATGTCATAGTTCGGGTGAAAAACAACGATGATATTACTACTAAGAAAGTCTTTATAGGAGCGAAATAAAAAACGCCTTTTATAAATATAAATCCCCTTCAGATTTTTCTGAAGGGGATTTTTTTTGTGCCTGATGAAAATAATTTATGCGGTTACCACCAAGTAAGTTCCCTGCACACGAATTACTTTTACTGTGCTATCTTTAGCAATAAAACTACCATCGGCAATAGAATCGTATTGCTCATTATTGATTTCAATTTTACCCGAAGGACGAAGATTAGTAACTGCAATTCCTGTTTGACCTATTAAATTCTGACGCGAATTATCGCGAACAGAAAAACCATCAGTCGTTTTCATTTCTGCCTCCACACCCATTTTTTTAAACATTGTAGAATCAAAAAGCTTTTGCCCGAAAGCAATAAGTATAATTAACGGAAGCGCCATAGCTACGCTCACAATTAGGAAAGAGAATGGTAAACTTTCTTTAGGCACAAAAGTAAAATCGAAATCAATGTTGCGAACGAGCGCCAGTGTGAGCCCTGCAATGGTGAGCACAATACCGCTAATGCCTGCAATACCAAAACCGGGTATTACAAATATTTCGAGCACAATAAGAATAATACCTACCGCAAAAACCAGAATTTCCCAGTTAGCAGCTAAGCCTTCCAAATAAAGCGGAGCGAAATAAAAAAGTGCGGCAACTAACGAAACCCCAATCGGCAAGAAGGTTCCGGGTGCTTTGAACTCAAAATAAATTCCTCCGAAAATAAGCAAGAGAAAAATTCCAGACACAGCAGGATTCACCAGCCACAACAAAAGCATTTCAACTAAAGTTGATTCATGTTTTTCAATTACGTAATTGCCTTTCAGCTTTGCTAAAATATCTTCAGGCTTTTCAACTTCGGCATTGCAGTAACCGTATTTGATTGCTTCGTTGGTACTAAAGGTTACAATTTTGCCTTTGAGTTTAATGGAATCAATTTCAAGATTTTCATCGGTCATGCCTTCGGCTATCTGCGGATTTCTTCCTGTTTGCTCAGCAGTAGCGCGCATTTTTTTGCGCATATAGCTTTGGTATTTTTCGGGCATCAGTTCGCCTTGTTGATTGACTACACTTGCTGCGCCAATGGTAGAACCGGGCATCATGTAAATAGAATCACAGGCAATGGCAATGAGTGCGCCAGCACTGGCTGCATTGTTGCGCACAAAAACAATCGTAGGAATTTTTGTTTTTAAAAGAGCAGTGCGAATGTTATCACCATCGAGCACCATACCTCCATAAGTATTCATGTCAATAAGAATGTAAGCTGCGTTTTTCTTTTCGGCTTCGGCAATTGCGCGCTCGGTTAGGCGGCTCATGGCGGGTCCTATTTCTTCGTGCATTTCGAAGGCATACACAATTTTTGTTTGTGCATGTACGTTTACTATACTAAACAGAAAGGCGCAAAGAATTGTTGGTATGTGGCGAGTTAGGTTCATGCTACAATAATAGCGCAGATAAATTTGCATTGTAAAACAAAAGAAGATTATGAAAAGAATTTGGTTGGTAGCTTTATCGTTTGCTATTGGTAGTTTGCAGTTAGATGCAAATGTGCAAACGAGTAAGCACGTAGTAAAAAAGGGCGATACACTTTATTCTATTTCGAAAAAGTATGGAGTAAAGGTGAATGATGTGTTGAAAGTAAATCGTGGTTTATCGAATTCGAATATTCGTATTGGGCAAATGCTTTTGATTCCAAATCAACAAGCTGCAATGCACCATGCATCATCTATGCCGCATAATTATAAACCTGTTTATGTTCCCTCTACTCCCGATACCCCTTACCGCGATGAAGATATGCGTGAGCGCAGTGTAATACCTGCTGCGGCAAAACCTGTTGAAGCAGCCAATGAAAACAAAACTACTGCGGTAGTTGCCAAACCTGTAACCAGCGGTGTAGCAGAGTATCCGACTGTGTTTAATCAGTATCCTACAACCGGCATGAAGATGAAGAAGAGCAAGGGCACTGCTAATTATTTAGCCGATGTTACATCGGGAAATCAGAATCTTGCCTTTTATAATGATGCCGAGCCCAATTCGATTATAAGAGTTACGAACCTGATGAATCACAAAACTATTTTTGTAAAAGTAGTTGGCAAACTTCCTGTTGCCGATGCGAGCAATGAAATTTCAATAAAACTTACTAATGGAGCCGCACAGGATTTAGGCGTCACCGATGAAAAGTTTCTGGTGGAAATAGCTTCGTATTCTAATTCTATCGATTAGTTTTTAAAGATTCCGGAGTATTGAATTAGACTGCTTATGAAATCTGTGGTTTTTTAAAAGATGTCAATGCTTTAAAACAAAAACCGTCTTTCATTTCTGAAAGACGGTTTTTGTTTTAAAGCATGTTGAATCAAACTACTATCTACCTGAAATACCATTAGCAGAAGGATTTACCTCAACAGAGGTTATACCTGGTTTAATCATGGTGCATGCCATTGGCTTTTTATCGTTTGTCATTAAGCATACTACATCATTTTCATGCAGGTAAAGCTTGTTGTAACTAAGACCACCAAAAACACTCACCTTTGGATCGCGTATGCTTTCTTTAGAACCAGCAAATACTACTACCGGCTTTTCAGCTGAATTCTTAATGTTGATGATTACTTCTTTTCCTACAACAGCCGATGGTGCATCTGGTTTTTCTGCTAGAGCATTTGGTCTGGTATAAGCTGGGGAAAGACTGGCTTCGGTATTTTGAGAGTGCACTATCGGGGCAAATGCGAGTACGAAAGCAGTCATTAATAAAGTTGTTTTTAAATTTTTCATGAGAGTTGATTTGGTTAACAATAAATTCCTTGAGGCTAATTCACCGGTTGACTTTTCGTGCGTTTCTGTTTCGGAATCACGCGGCTTATTTGCTTATCCACATTTTATCCACAAAACAAACATACTCTACTATGCTCTTGAGATTATACACAAAAGAACATCTGCATTTGTTTTTGTATAGAAAAACAGAGTTTTTTGTCGTCACAATATTTTTTCAGTGGGAGAGGAGCACTGGAAACTATGAACTTATGAAAATGATTTATGCTTGTCAGTGATGAATATGACTTCCTTCGCACTTTGCTTTACTAATTTACTTTTGTTAGACAGAATTTATTTGTGCTCAGCCTTTATACATTTTGTATCTAAATGAAAAAAAATATACTCATAGTCTTCTTACTTTGTGCTAGTGTAATTTCTCTTTGGTCGCAGAAAAATTATTACTGGGTAAAATTTAAAGACAAGAATAAAAATCTCCACTCACTTAGTAATCCATCACAGTTTCTTTCCCAACGTTCAATTGACAGAAGAAACATCCAGCATCTCGAATTAGATTCTACTGATTTGCCGATTACAGAAAAATATGTAGATAGTATTCGTCCATTTGTAAATGAACTAAAGCATCGTTTAAAATGGTCGAATCTGGTTATAGCAAAAATTGAAAGTGTAATTCTTACCGATTCGGTTTTTAAAACAGATACAATTTTCAGAACAGATTCATTCAATACTAGTTATCATCTTTCGTATCTGCAGAACAATACTATTTCAACATCTCCTTATCACATTAATTACAACACGAGTGTTTCCGTCCGAGTAGATTCTACCTACGATTCCATAGCCCATTCAGGTATTTTTATGATTCGCGATTCTTTGTTTTTAAACGATATTGTTGTAGAGAATAGATTCGATTCCATAAAACAATTTCCGTTTGTAGATAGTATTGGCGGAATAGATTTTTTCCCTTCCCGCGCTCTGCATAAAAAATTTACAGACGAAGAAGCATTCACTGTTGACCAGCACATTTCTTATCCAAGTAAATACGGAGCAGCCTATCATCAAATTAATATGCTCAATGCTGATCTGCTTCATCAAATGAGTTATAAGGGTAGCGGAATCGTTATTGCGATGATGGATAATGGTTTTCATAATGCTGGATCCAATCCTGGATTTGACTCTGTACACAATCGCATTTTGAGTACTTGGGACTATGTGAACAATGAGGCCAACGTATATAATGAAGGTGACCATGGTGCGCAAACTTTTTCGTGTATTGCTGCCAATGTTCCGGGTAAGTATATTGGCACAGCCCCCAATGCATCTTTTATTTTGAATCATACTGAAGATAATAATGCCGAGTGGGTGATGGAAGAATACAATTGGGCTGCTGCAGCGGAATCAAGTGATAGTGCGGGTGCTGATATTTTCACAACTTCACTTGGCTATACTACTTTTGATGGTGGAATTGGAAGCCACGTCTATAAGGATTTAGCGGGGGACAAAACGGTAATTACACACGCGGGTAATATGGCTTATAAGAAGGGAATTCTTGTTTTGAATAGTGCCGGTAATGAAGGTGGCAGTGGATGGTTGCATATAAGTGCGCCAGCTGATGGTGATGATGTATTGGCTATTGGAGCTGTTGATTCCGCGGAAAAGGTAACTGGGTTTAGTAGCCGGGGACCAAATTTTGCAGGAAGAGTGAAACCCGATATTTGTGCACAGGGATCACGAAGTTCAGTAATTGATGCTAACTATTTTATTGCGGCAAACAACGGCACTTCATTTAGCTGTCCAATCATGGCAGGTTGCGTAGCTAGTTTATGGAGTGCATTTCCTGATAAGAGCGCAAAAGATATTCGCGATGCCGTTATGATTAGCGCTGACAATTTCTGGACTCCTGATAGTCTTCACGGATACGGAATCCCTAATTTTTATAACGCTTATCTTTTGCTTAAGACAAATTATAACCAAAATATTTTGAGAACCGATGACAAGTTAGTGGTGTACCCAAATCCTTGCAGCAATGTAATTAATGTGGCAATTCATAACAGTGATTTGGTCAATGGTGTTTCACATAAAATTGAAATCTTCAACTTACTGGGTCAATGTATCCTTAATAGAGAGGTGTATTTGCGTGAAAGCACATTTGAAATTGTTGAGCTTGACATTGTAAAGCAACTCGAAGCAGGCGAGTATATTTTGCGTTTTGATAGAGATAAGGACAATTCTTTTCGTGTGGTGAAAATGAAATGACAAGTATTTTTTCTGCTTTAGTAGCTACTTATATCTTGGATGAAACTGCATTATAGTACTGCGAAGAAAATCTCGGTCGAGATGCGTGTAAATTTCGGTAGTAGTAATTGAAGCATGACCCAGCATTTCCTGCACGGCTCTAAGGTCGGCACCGCCTTCAATTAAATGCGTGGCAAACGAATGCCGAAAGGTATGCGGTGAAATGATTTTCTTCAACCCAATAGCAGCAGCACATTCTTTTATTACGAGGAAAACATACATGCGTGTAAGGTGTTTTCCTCTGCGGTTTAAAAACAAAATATCTTCTTCTCCTTTTTGAATAGGCACATGACAGCGCACCTGTTCCTTATACATTGTAATGTATTTGACCGCCTGCGAACCAATGGGAACGAGGCGTTCTTTATGTCCCTTGCCTATCACTTTTATAAAATCGTCTTCAAAGAAAAGGTTCGAGATTTTGAGATTCACCAATTCCGTAACCCTCAAACCACAGCCGTAAAGCACTTCGAGCATGGCGCGGTTGCGCATGCCTTCGGGGGTGCTTAAGTCAATGGTGGCAAACAGCGCGTTGATTTCATCTACCGAAAGTGTATCGGGTAACTTGAGTGAACGTTTGGGCGTGGTTAAAAGCTCGGTGGGATTGATGGAGAGAATATCTTCCATCAGTAAATAGCGATAGAACGCGCGTATACCTGCAACAATGCGCGCCTGTGAAGTAGCATCAAAACCTAATTCACTAATAGCTTTTACAAAACCTTCGAAGTGCTTGAGTTCTACTTCATCTACATTCAGTTTAAGATTTTCGGTTTCGAGGTAGTTTACAAATTTGCTTATGTCGCGCAGGTAAGCTTCAACGGTATTTGCCGAAAGCGATTTCTCTAACTGTAAATAACTTTTGAATCCTTTGATATAACTCTGCCAACTCATACAGCGATTTTAGTTTTTACATTTTAGATTTTAGATTGCAACCGCACAATTCTATCAACTACCAAAAGTGTAATGAGCAAAAAGAAAATCATCATCATCAACGGACCCAACTTAAATCTTGTAGGCAAACGCGAACCGGATATTTACGGTAGTATAAGTTTCGAGGAATTTTTCAACGATGTAAAAGATGTTTACAGCGATGAAATTCAACTCAGTAGTTTTCAATCGAATGTAGAAGGGGAGTTGATTGATAAAATTCAGGAAGTAGGGTTTACTTACCACGGAATAATTCTGAATGCGGGTGGATACACGCACACGAGTGTTGCGCTACGCGATGCAATTGCTGCTATAAAAACTCCGGTGATTGAAGTGCATATCAGCAATCCTTACAGCCGCGAGGAGTTTCGGCATACTTCATTAATCAGTGGCGTGTGTAAAGGAATTATTGCAGGCTTTGGAATGGAAAGCTATGTGCTGGCGCTGGATAGTTTTCTATAACTATTTTATTATTCCGCTCTCTCTGCCATACTTATTGTATAAACCAATCACCGTTTTGGTTATTTCGTAATCGGTGCTGTATTTGAGAAAATCAGGCGGCAGATTGCAGTAAGTGATAAACTCTTCAAAATTACGTTCAGGTAAATCTGTCAATCCGTTTTCGTTGTAGTAGCGCAGTAACTCTTTGAAAATTTTTCTGAACTCATCGTCCTTCATTTGCTCTTTCAACTTCTCACGTTCTTTAGCTCTGCCGCTTAGTAATTCATAAATAGCGCTGATAGGGCTGGTGAAAGAAAGTTCAGGGCGGTCTAATTCGCGCGGAGTAATACCCATCTTCTTGCGGTCTTCTTCAATTTGCTCTAACGTTTTTGGCGCTTTAATAATTACGCTTTGCGATAAACCCGTAACGAGCGGATCTAATGAAAAGCGAAGTGCATATTCCTTTTTAGTTAATGAATCGCCCAACGAAAAGCGAACGGTTTTATACCCTGGATAAAAAAGAAACAGCGTGTCGTGATGGCTCATATCGGGTTGCACTTCACCACGTGCATCGGTAGAAAGCGTAAGGCTCGTTTTGGGATTGATAACACTAACCCCACTCATCGGTCGTTTTGTATAGCTGTCGAGCACTGTAACCGTTACTTTCAGCGAATCGATTTGCGCAAAAACAGAAACAGCAGAAAGCGACAAATAAAAAATAAAACAAACAGCAATAAACCTCATGTGGCGAATATAACTTTGAGAACTAAAACGCGAATAAGTTGAAATAAGTATTTGCAAAGTTTAGACAAATAAAAATCCCCCGAAAAATTTTTCGGGGGATTTAAAGTTAAATGAAGGATGTCCTATTGCTTTTCAAACACCCGCAATACAGGATTGAATCCCGGGTTATCAATACTGTATGAGTAGTTCACAGGCACAGCAGTAAAATCATAAACCGGGTCAACAAAATTTACGGTGGCAATAGAGTTTGGTAAAAACTGAGTAGGCATAACCATGGTTGAATCTGAGGTAAACATAAAGTAAGCAGGGTCATTGCCACTGTTTCCTCCTACGTTATCGGTTAAAAAAACACCTCTGCCTATTTTAGTAACAACCGCAGGTACACCGTTCGAAGCTCGGGCATAATCGCCCGATACATCAAGCAAATCTGATGCGCCTGTAACAGCAACCAAGCGGGTTCCGCTACCTTCAAAACCGTATTTGTTTTTAGCACTGTAGGTAACAATAAAAAAACCTTCTTCAGTCGTATTCACTTCAGTTGAAGTGCTCAATGTGCCGTTGTCATGATACAGTGAATCGTAGTAAGTAGCTCCCTGGTCAACATAGGTATCGCCTACATTGAGAATAACCACAGGGTCGCCAATTAAAGTAATAGTAGGTTGCGATACAGTAACTGTTTTAGATGGAAGGTCTTCTTTTTTACATCCGTTTAAAACAACCATGCTAACAAGAAGTATGGAGGTTATGATTTTTATGTTATTGAGTTTCATGTTTTAGATTTTAGTTGTGAAACAATTTATTTAGTGAACATCCCACCACATGGTTTTATCTACAGTTTTAATACCCGGAAAATTAATGTTGGAAGTAACTTCATCGCTCGGGTAAACTAATCTGCCGGGAAATTGGCCGGGAGCAAGTGCAGTAGTCATAGAAGTTTGAAATGCAGGAACGCGCGTTCTTCTCCATTCTGTCCATGCTTCAAAATTCTGACTGCCTGCCATTGCAATCCATTTTTGAGTCAATATCACTTTCAGTTTTTCAGTAAGGCTTCCTCCTAAAGGATAAGCAACAGAATCACTTGCTAAATATGGAGTAAGGTCTGTAGTAGTTACACCAGCAGCATTAGGCCAATTATTCCACGATGCAAGCACACCGGTTTCATAAGCAACCTGGTCGTCATTACCCGGAGCATAGCCGCGTGCAATAGCTTCGGCTTGCAGAAAATAACTTTCAGATGCGCTTATTAAAAAAGTAGAAGCTAAAGGCCCAATGATTTGCTCACTTGGTTTGCTCCAAGTGCCATCGGTTTGATTGCCACCTAAAAGTTTTCCTTCACCTTGATATAGCCCTGCAATATTACCTCCACCATTCGCAGCAAAATAGTCGGCCAAACGCGGGTCATTAATAGTTGTCATGTAATCAATCAAAGTGCGGCTACCAAAAATATTAGAAGTGGTAGCTAAAGCAATTCCTGTAGTAAACAACGGGCTTTGCTGATATTTCTGATCGTTATAAAGCAACTTTGCATCTTCTCCTTCAGCTATAAATAAGTCTCCGTTTGCAAACATGTCACCGATTTCAGTTTGTGCCAAAGTAGGGCGTACTGCATTTTGACGAAGAAGAATTTTTAGTTTTAGGGTGTTAGCAAAGGCAGTCCATAAATCTAAATCACCATTATAAATCAAATCGTCTGATGTTGGTCCGTCTTTATCAAAGTCAATCAGACTTATTCCTTCATTTACCATATCAAGAATACCATCGTATATTTTTTCCTGACTTTCAAAATGAGGAGCCACATTTCCTGCGTCACCTTTCAGCGATTCTGAAAAAGGTGCATCGCCCCATGCATCGGTAATTACCTGATAAGTGTATGCCTGCAAAATGCGCGCAATAGCTGCATAGTTACGCTTGGTGGAATCTTTAGTTCCGGTTTCGTAAATGAACTGAAGGTCTTTTAATGTGCCCGCATACAATGCTTCCCAGGGTCTGTCTGCTTCGCTTGAATTATAAACGTATTGATCTAAGTTGGCGTATTGGTTAGCGTTAGGTCCCTGAGTCCAGTACTGTCCCCAAAATCCCCCAACAATAGACAATTGATTTCCCAGCGTGTAACCGAGGTAACTCTCGGCCGATGGCAGAGCAAATTTTACATCTACCTTTTCGGGCGAATTTTCATTTTGGTTTACATCTAAAAAATCTTTTTTGCAAGAGCCAATGCTAAAAAGCAAAAGGGCTAACGCGAAGAAGAAAGCGATATGTTTTATATTTTTCATGGTATGAAATTTTATTGTTGAAACCATTTTTTAGAAATCAAATTTTGCCCCGAAACCAAATGTTTTCAAAGAAGGCAGATTATAGAATTCGAATCCTTGTGCGTTACCTGCTCCGTAAGCATTCACTTCAGGGTCGGCATACGTGTTTGATTTAGGAGTCCACATCCAAACATTGTTACCGAATAAACTCAACTCAATGTTGGTGATGAATTTGGTTTTAGTCATCCACTTTTTAGGAAAAGAATAACTCAATGAAACCTCACGAAGTTTCACGTAAGAAGCATCTACCAGATTATTCGCATAGTCTTCACGAATAAAATTTGTCCAGTAATCCTGATAGTGAACCTTAGTAGTGTTTGGATGATAAGCACCATCGCTTCCTTTGTAAACGCTGTTTGGAATTACAAAATCCTGGCGGTCATTATAAAGTGTAAGCGGGTCAGAGCCAACAAACTGTTGAATGTCTTTAGTGCCGCTATAAAACATGCCGCCAATTCGCGCATCAAAGAGAATATTGAAGCGTAATCCTTTGTATGACATCGTTGTTCCAATACTTCCTAACCATTTAGGAGAGAAAGTTCCAACTACCTGTGCTTTGCTGGTCATAATTGGTCTACCTGTAAGTTCATTTACTACAGGATTTCCGTTCGGGTCTTTCTCCGAAGTAATGCCATAGAAACTTCCGTAAGGTTGCCCTTTCTGAATTACAATTGCCAAAGAGGAAAGTCCGCCAATATTCAATTGCTCAGCATTGTCAGCTACATCTACAACCTTGCTCCAGTTTTTAGTGAAGGTTCCGTAAATTTCCCATTTGAACCCATTCATATTTACAGGAACTGCGCGCACAGCTAATTCAACTCCTTTATTTTCTAAAGTTCCCGAGTTAATAATGCGGTCTGTAAATCCTGAGCTTGGTGCAGCCGGCACAGCCATAATTTCTTTATGCGTGCGTTTCCAGTAGTACGTAAAATCTACACTTAGTCTATCCTTTAAAAAAGAAATTTCGGTTCCTGCTTCCCATGTGGTAGATATTTCAGGAGCAAGTTTATCGTTGCGTAATTTATCGGTAACAGAATAACCTAACACCGAAGAACCATCAGCCGATACAAATGGTGAATGAATTTCAGAGTTTTGGTAACCATCGCCAACAACTCCCGGAACAAAAACATTTTTGAGCGAATAGGGTTCAGCATCTTTTCCTACCTGAGCAAAACTTGCTCTTATCTTCCAGTAAGAAAGAATCATGGGGTCTGTCTTAATCAATTCCGACAGCACAAGTGAAGTGCTTACACCGGGATAGAAATAAGAACGCTTATTGGTTGGCAACGTACTGCTCCAATCGTTTCTTCCGGTAACATCAAAAAAGAAAAAGTTCTTGTATCCAAAATTTACATCAAAGTATAATCCTATTAACCGCTTGCGCAAAGTATAGTTGGTAAGAATAGGACGCGAAAGTGAATTGTCGAAAGTATATTGGTCTTCTATTGCAAGCCCGGCTGTTTCTCCGTGAGTATTTCTTACGCTGTTTGAATAAATATTAGTTCCCAGCATGGCTGAGATGCTATACTTTTCTTTAAACGTTTTTGAAGCGCGCACAATTACATCGGCATTGATATCGTTCACACGATAAATATCTTCGCTGTAACGGCCAATGTATTCCAACGGATTTTCCTGATTAACGAAACTGTATCTTCTCCATTTTTGATAACGCACATCGGTATATACATCGTTTCCGAAACGTCCTGTAAAAGTTAACCAGTTAGTAGGTTTGTAATCTAAAGTGATGTTGGTATTGAAACGGTCAACATTGTTAGTGTTCTTTTGATTTGCAATTAACCAATAAGGGTTTTGGTAGTAAGCACCAAAATAAGTTTCGGGCTTGTTGAACTTGTTGTTTAAGTCTTTGTTTTCTGCAATCGGAATATCAATTGGAATATTCAGCAAATTGAAAAACGGTGATTCGGTTCCCTGACCCTGAACTACTAAATCGCCTTCGGTTTTGTTGTAGTTTAAAGTGATAGTTGACGAAAGTTTATCTCCAAAATCGTGACTCACATTAGCGCGAATAGAATTCTTCTTGTAACCTGTACCCGGAATAATTCCATCGTATTTAAAGTTGTTGTAAGAGAGATAGTACTGCGTTCCTTTTCCTGCACCCGAAATAGAAAGATTGTTGTTGAATGTTTTTCCAACACTGAAAAAACTGCGTAATGAATTTGGCAAAGCCGAATATGGTTTCACTCTTTGTTCGCCATCAACTGCCTGTCCCCACGGTTGCATAGAGCCATCTAACTTTGGTCCCCAGTTAAAGTTCTCGCGCGAGTCAGGAGCATTTTCTCCACCTTGTCCGTATTGAGTTTGTCTTTCAGGCAATTTAAGTGGAGTTGAAAAAGATGTTTGTGTATTGAATGATACCATAAACTTTCTTCCGCTACCACCGGGAGATAAAGTTCCTTTTTTAGTAGTATACATAATAGCACCATTTGCACCGCGCTGACCATAAAGCGCAACTGCTGCAGCACCTTTCAATACCGTTACAGATTCTATATCCTGCGGATTAATATCGTTGCCTCTATTTCCTGCATCAAACTGATTGTTCAGTACATCTTCAAAACCAAAGTTTGAATTGTCAACAGGAACACCATCTATAACTATCAAGGCATTATTATCACCTACAAATGATGAACCACCGCGAAGCACAACTCTGGTTGACCCGCCCGGTGCACCCGTTGAATTGGTGATTTGTGCTCCCGCAACTTTACCCTGCAAAGCAGTAAGTGCCGAACTCTGACTAACCTTATTTAAATCATCTCCTTTTAAAGTTGTAGTTCCGTATCCAAGCGAACGTTGTTCGCGTTTAACTGCCAAAGCGGTAACTACCACTTCATCAAAAGTGTTTTGCTCTACATCGAGCGAAACGTTCAGTATTGTTGAACTGCCAACAGGCACCACTTTCTTTTTTAGGCCTACGTAAGAGAAAATTAAATTTTTGACATTGTCGTCAACTGATAAAGAAAATTTGCCATCGGCATCGGTTACGGTTCCCGAGGTTGTTCCTTCTATTACCACGTTGGCACCTATTACAGGATCACCTGAAGAAATTACGGTTCCTGTAATTGTTTTTTGTGCAAATGCGCTGCTGCACAGAAACACAAACCCCACTACAAGTAGTTTGTACATTTGTTTCATACAAATTGATTTAAGGTTAAGAAATAAGTTATCGCGGGGTAATAGTCGGAAAATTTTCGACTTGAAAGAAAAATTTATGTTAAACCATTGTGGATATAAAATCAGGTGGGAATGGCTGGTTTGCAGTTAGCGGTTAATGGTAGTTGAGGGTAATAATAACTTGTGCTTGCGAATAGTAGAATGAACAGGGTTGAATATAACAATGAACATCCTTACATAGTAACAAAGTATGAGGCAGAACATAACGATGAGCGACCTCCTACACAACAATGATTGGCCTCACATATAACTATGATTGAAGAGGAACATAACAATGATTGAAGGGGAACATAACGATGAGCGACCTCGCATATAACAATGAGTTAGGCAGAACATTACAATGAACGGCCTCGCACATAACAATGAGTGACCCCGAACATAATGATGAGTGGCCTCACATATAACAATGAATTAGGCAGAACATTACAATGAACGGTCTCGCACATAACAATGAGTGACCTCGAACATAATGATGAGTGAACTCACACATAACAATGAGTGACCTCACTCATTGTTTCGAACTGCTTGATAATCAACAAAAAAGCGCAGCGGGGTTGCTAAAGCCTCAAAAAATTTAAACTGTAAGCTATGTCTTGAGTAATAATTTAAGAATACCTGCGTTTACAAGTAAGGCAACAAGTTAGCCACATCAGGAGCGTAGATTTGCATTCAAAACATCAGCATTTATCCAGCTGACCTAATATAAGAGCGTTCGCTGCTTCTACTGCTGTTTCATTATGCGGGAGTGTTTTTCACATTGACACAATGCCACAAGCCGCAGTTTGTTACAAACACACTGCCTCCCGAAACAATCATTTTAGTTTTTGTGTATGACTAGGTAAATCATTTGTCAACTAAAAACCATCAGTATGAAAAACGATTCTTTACAAACCGATTTACTTTTCTATGATATTACTATACGCGTTTTAGCTATTGTGGCTACGGTTCTTTTCTCATTGTTGTTTTTTCAGGGTGCTGAGGCATCTAAACAAACAGAATGGAAGAAGGATGTAAAAGCCAAAACAACTACTGAAGTTATTGCGTATACAAAATAGTATTGACTTAAAATGTCAATCGGGGTGGGGCAGGGAGATCCTGTTCACCCCATTTTTTATTTAAGAAGGTTATGTTTTTTGAATCTCCGCATTGAGCACTTCCAACATTCCTTTCATCTTCAACAGAATTTCTTCCCATTCCTTTTCTGCTATCGAATCGTAAGTAATGGCCCCGCCAGCTCGCGCTGAAAGATATTTTTCTGTAGCGTTATAGAAAATACTTCGTATCACGACATTAAAATCAAAATCATTGTTGGTAGTTATGTATCCTATGCTTCCGCTGTAAAGCCCGCGTTTAAAATCTTCGTAGTGTTCAATGTTTTTAAGCACTTCTATTTTAGGTGCGCCTGTCATGCTTCCCATCGGGAAACAGTTTTTGATGCAATCAACGAAATGAACTCCGTTATCAATTTCAGAAACAACAGTTGAAATCATTTGATGCACCGTTTCAAATTCGTACACTTTGCAAAGTTCTTCTACCATCACGGTTCCGGCTTTTGAACTTCGGGCCAAATCGTTTCGCACCAAATCAACAATCATCACATTCTCTGCTCTTTCTTTTTCGTCATTCGCCAATTGTTGTTGGAGTAAAATATTTTCTTCTGCTGTGTTGCCTTTTCGTGCAGTTCCTTTAATAGGTTGCGAAAGGAGTTTTGTTCCTTCTTTCTTTAGAAATCTCTCAGGGCTTGCGCAACACACATACTTGTCATTGAGTTTAAAGAACGAGCTGAATGGTGCTTTTGATTTCTTATTCAGTTTCAAAAACGTTTCTACGACATTCAGTTCTGCATTTTCTGAATAGAATTCGTTGCAGTAATTCAATTCGTAAAAATCTCCTTCCTCAATTTGCTGTTGTATCTGTTTTACACTCCAGAGGTATTTTTGCTTTGATGTGCGTGGTTGTAAACTGTGTTTAGTGTTATTTTCGCTTTGAGGAACTGTTTGCTTACTGATGGCTTCAAACAGTTCAAATGTTTCTGGATAGTTTCGATTGACGGTTAGTTTGTTTCCGGTTATTTCAAAAATATAACGCGGTTTAAAGAAGTAGAGCAAAGGGAAATTCAAACCGTCAACATGATTGCTTTCGAGTTTCTCTGTTTCGTTTTTCAAATCGTAACTAAGAAAACCGAAAACGGTTTTGCTATTACTGAACTTCTTAAGCGCATCAAAAGCATTTTTGTTTTCCGAAATTTCTTCGATAGCATCAATAGCAAGTAGCCATTCTTTGCTTGAATAATTTTTGTGCTGATAATTATTTGAATCTAAAAGACAGAACACCCAAAAGTGATTTGCCCATGCAATGGCTTGCTGTTTAAATAATTCAGGTTCGGGAAGTGTGATGGTTGTTGTTTCTGCCACTTTGCAATTTTAATTTGCCCAAACTCCTTTCAGCATCAACACATAACTGAATGCGAAAACAAGAAGCGTAAGAACGCTGTAACCTACAAACGGAAGCAGACGCACATAGGAAGAAAGCTCAATTTTGTAAACAAAGCGATTAACAAGAATCAAAAATATTTTATCGAAGCAGTATGCAATGAATGTTCCCACTGCCACACCCGGCAAGCCAATTTTGTTTGCCAGATAAATACTAACCGAAACGTTGATAGTAATTTCCATGACTGAAGACACCAATAAGAATTTGGGTTGCTGAATTCCGGTAAGAATGGTTTGCGGAAACAAAACACGCGGAATAATTAAAAGCAAATAGATGTTGAAGATGATGGCGCTGTAAGAAAAGCTATCGCTGAAAACAAGACGGTAAATAAGCGGACTGAAAATCATCAATGCTAAAGTCAATGGAAAAAACAAGTGCATCATTTGTGTGCTGCGCTTTTTTATTTCAGCTAACCCTTCCTGCAGGTTTTTTGAAACGGCAGGAATCATTGCTGCGCTGAAGGTGTTTGCTACAATCAATAACACAGGAAGTTCTTTTGCGCCATAACGATAAATGGCAAAGAACATATTGTCGAATTTCGATTTCACGATTATGCCATCAATGTATTCCGATGAGCCGCTGACAAAAATGGAAAGCATTAATGGAAGTGACAGGCGAAGATTTTCTAAAATAGAACTGATGTTGAAATCTACGGTGCTGTATTTTTTAAGAACGATGCACAGCACAATTATTTTAAGCGATGCAATTAGCAGCAACCCTGCCACTGAATAGGCAATGCCTAAGTGAAGTGCAGCAGGAAGAAGAACAATAAGCAGTGTAAGCAGTGAAGTGAAAACCGCGTAATAAACAATTACCTTTTTCTTTTCATTCAGAAATAAAATGTATTCCACCAAAAACGAAGGACTGTTGAGCAAGAGATAAACTGCCGCAAAAAGAATGGTTTGTTCGCTTTCGGTTTTGTGTAAAAACGAAAGCACGTTTGATGAAAGCAACACCAACAGGAGAGAAGCGAGCACACTAAAACCTGCCAGCGATAAAAAGGTGTTGAACAAAAGTTTTCTGCGCTCTTCTTCTGTTTTGTTCGGGTAAACCGCGAGCATGGAATTGATAATTCCACTCACCCAAAAAAAAGTAAACATGCCGCTGATAAGCAGAAAAGTTTCGAAGCTTCCGATTTCAGATTGCAGCAAACCCAGTTTTACCAGACCGATGCCAATGAAAATAAAAGTGGCATAGCGCACTAATTGGAACAACTGCAAACTGCCGGTGCCCGATAAGGAAGTGATTCGTTTAAAGATAGGGCTGATGGTTTTCAAGATTCGGTTTTCAGAAGCGTTTCAAAAGTAGAAATAAAACGCAACGCAAATCTGTAGTTTCAATCGTTGACTTTTACAATCTTCTTCACCGAATACGTTTCCTCATCAGGTTTCCTCTGAATTGTTACATTTAAAAATTAAAGTTCGAAATGATGATGAGTCTTGTATTTCTTATAGTTGGCGTAGCCCTTGGTTTTGGAGCTGCATTTTTATTGCTTAAAAGCAAAGGCGAAACAGCATTAAGCACAGCCAATGAAAAGGCAAGAATTACCGAACAAAGCTTAGCCGAAGCTAAGAACGAATCGAAATTGCTGTTGATAGAAACCGAACGCAAAGTAAGCGAAGAGCGCAAGCGATTCGAAGATTTGAATGCGGCTTTGGCATCTGCCAAAAAGGAGAATGAGTTTTTAAAAATAAACCTCACCGACCAAAAAGCCGAATTAGAACAACTCAATAAGAAATTCACCACTGAGTTTGAAAACTTAGCCAATCGAATTTTAGAAGAGAAGAGCCAGAAGTTTAGTGAGCAAAACAAAAACAACCTCGACATTATTTTAAATCCTTTGAAGGAAAGAATAAAGGAGTTTGAGCAGAAAGTAGATAAGACATACAAAGATGAATCAGCCGAACGCATTACGCTCAAAACCGAAATCAAAAACTTAGTTGAACTCAACAAACGTATCAGCGATGAAGCCAATCAATTAGCCGTTGCCTTAAAAGGCGATAACAAGCAACAAGGCAATTGGGGCGAAATGGTTTTAGAAAAAGTGTTAGAGCGCAGCGGCTTAAAGTTAGGCGATGAATACAAACTCGAATTTGCTACTACCAATAACGATGGCGACAGAATTCGCCCCGATGCAGTCATTTTTCTTCCTGACAATAAACATGTGATTATTGATTCCAAAGTTTCTTTAGTGGCTTACAACTCATGTGTAAACGCAACCAATGAAGACGAGCGAATGAAGTATTTAAAACTGCATATTGAGTCGTTGCGCAGTCATGTAAAAATACTGGGCGATAAAAATTATCAGACCGCCACGGGTTTACAAAGCCCCGATTTTGTTTTGCTTTTTGTGCCTATTGAATCATCGTTCAGTTTAGCCGTACAAGGCGATGTAGAACTCTTCAACTTTGCCTGGGATAGAAAGATTGTAATTGTAAGTCCTTCTACCTTACTCGCTACTTTGCGCACCATTGCTTCTATCTGGAAACAGGAAAGGCAAACACGCAATGCCTTAGAAATTGCAGAAGAAGGCGGAAAGCTTTACGATAAATTCGTTGGCTTCTACGAAGACTTGGTTAAAGTTGGAAAGAAAATGGATGATGCCAAAGGCGATTATGTAGAAGCCATGAAGAAGTTGTATGACGGTTCAGGTAACTTAGTTAGACGTGCCGAAAAAATGAAAGACCTCGGAGCAAAAACAAGTAAACAATTACCCTCAGCATTAATTGACAGAGCCAATGATTAAACCGTATTCAATTCTCTCATTCTCTCATTCTCAAATTACCGAATTATAATCATGTTCTCCTTTATCATTTACATACTTATTGCAGCTATCGGTTTTATGATGGGTTATCTCTATCATAAATCCAACACCACCGCGCAGTTTTTCAAATTTGACCCTAATAAAGCGTTGCGTGTTTTCATTACAATTTTCGTGATAGCAGTAGCAGTTACTTATTTTCTTTCGTGGTTAACCATGCACACCCTTGCATCTACACAAATACCCGATGAAAGCAGTATGCAATATCAGAACACAAAATCGGTGATGATTTTTCTGCTCAATCTTTTCTTTCTCGTTTTAATGGTAGCCGCTAATGTGTATTCGCAATCGGTAAAAAAAATATCACCTGTTCCTTATCTTCTTGCATTTGGCTTCTATGTTCTTTTTGTCATTAAAGATGCCTACTACATCAGCGATTACTTTCAGGTTTGGAAACAATCGCTGAATATTATACAGGGAGATATTCCTGATTTGCATAGCAAAGGATTAATGAAAACCGTTCTTGCTTTTGTTGTTACCGCATTCAATGCCTTTATGATTTGGTGGGGAATGAGAAAGAAGTAAAATGGGCAGAATAAAACTTGACCTTCACGACATTTACAACAACAGCAAAGCCATTGACAAAGCTTTGGAAGAAGCCTTTGAAGAAGCTATTGAAAACAGAATAAAGGAAGTGGAAATAATTCCCGGTAAAGGCAGCGGACAATTACGCAAAAAGGTAGAACGCTTTTTACAGATGCCGCATATCAAATCAAAATACCACCGCATCGAAAACGACAGCAAAAACTTTGGAAGATTGTTTGTCTATTTCAGATTCGACCAATAAGATACAAAACAAAAGAGCCACGCAATGCGTGGCTCTTTTGTTTTGTATCTTATTGGTGTTATCACCAACAAAGGCAATGTATTAATGCAATAACGAGAACGAACCCGTGTAAGTATATTGAACCGTTACACTCGGATTGTTTTGGTCAGGTCCTTCCATGGTAATGTAATAAACGTAAGTATCTGCCGGCTGAAGAACTCCGTTGAAAGTTCCATCCCAAGGAGTATTACTGGTGTAAACTAATTGTCCCCAACGGTTGTAAATGGTCATACTCACAATAGTGTAAACACCTTGTAAAGCAGGAGAAATATAAGGACCGTAGGTATCATTATGTCCGTCACCGTTTGGTGAAAATGCATTTGGCATTGGAGGAACTCCCGGTGGAATAACAGTTAATACAACACTGTCATAAGCCACACAACCATTCGCAACATCGGTTACCATTACCCAATAAGTAGTAGTAGCCTGCGGACGGGAAACATGCGATTGCTTAAATGTTGAATCAAGCAAATAAATTCCCGGAGTCCACATGTAAGCAAACGTAGCAGCATAACTGCTGTTTACATCCAGCACTGCATTTTGCCCTGCAAAAACCTGAGCACTTGCAGGGTCTGCAACAAACGCATCAACGGTTAAACAATGCAAACTTATATTAACCGAATCTTTCGCATAGCATCCGTTAGCATCAATTACAGTTAACGAATAATTGCCTTGATGAGTAACCGAAATACTTTGTGTTGAATCAGCAGTTGACCATGCATAATGCGAAGCATTTACATCTGAACTCAGCGTTACAGTAGTATCGCAACTGCAAAGATTTTGGTCACCACCTAAATCAAGAACCGGTGGAATAGTAGCCGCTACATCAACTGAATCAAGCGAACTGCAACCATTGTTATTCGCCAGCAAATAATATCTGCCTGCATTATTCACCACAAGTGTATCAGCAAAAACATTTCCCGGATTCCAAACGTGTGCAATACCACTATCGGCATTTACAAAAAGAACAGCACTTGTTTGACCAATACAGATACTCGCAGGGTTGGCAATGATATCGGCACTTGGATGTTGAACAGCAATAACAAATGCAGTATCCTGCGCCTGAAGGGCACAACCATTGGTATCAATAGCCGAGTAGGTATATACTCCTGCCACATCAATAGTTACTACCTGCGATGTTTGTCCGTTGCTCCACAAATACGATTGATAACCTGCATCACCCGAAAGATGAATCGAATCACCCAAACAAACTGCAGTATCGCCCGATGGCTGCACCACAATCTGACTTAAAACAAATTTCGAAACGTTCACGGTATCTGAATTATAGTAACAGATTCCATCATTTACACGCACAAAATAATCCTGCGAATTTTGAGTTTGTGCTCCTGTGCTGATAGTAGGTGTAGTTTGACTGGTTGACCACAAATAAGAAGTATAAGGTCCACCGCTTGGCGATAACCAAACTGAATCAACAGGACAAACAGAAGTATCGTTACCTAAAGTAATTGGTAAATGAATGCGTACACTAATAGTTAACGAATCGTTTACACCACAACCCACAGAATCGGTTGCTACTACATGATAGGTAGTAGTAGTTAAAGGATGCGCATAAGGGCTTTGTGCAGTAGTTGAAGAAACTGTAGAAGGAGTCCACAAATAACTAACTCCGTTTCCGGTAAATACCAAATGAGCCGAATCACCTGAACAAATAGTATCC
Organism: Bacteroidota bacterium; assembly: GCA_947476645.1. Taxonomy (GTDB): domain Bacteria; phylum Bacteroidota; class Bacteroidia; order Chitinophagales; family LD1; genus Bog-950. The sequence goes on along the minus strand of CANJRM010000039.1, from coordinate 5,763 downwards.
GGAAGTGCGTTAAGACCATACGGGAAATTACCTATTGAAACTTTCACCGTATCATGTGTTACACATCCGCTGGTAAAGTTTGCCGTAATTACATAATTGATTGTAGTATCAGGTGAAGCAACCGGATTAAGAATAGTATCGTTTGATAGCTGATAGTTCGGTGTCCATAAAATACTTGAAATGGAATTACCCGCACTTTGTGGAGTAAAGCGGAAACCAACAGGTGTATTAATTACCCATGGCGAAGCATTGAAACCAGGTGGCACAGTAGCATTTACACCATTCACATCTTCAACCCCTAAGGTAATTGTTTGTGCAGGGTAATTTTGCGATGACAAGTGCATTTCAATAATACTTCCGTTTTCATACAAATGAATTTCCCCGGTTACAAAACCGTTGGTGCTTCCGTAAAAACCAACCCCATTCCAACGAATAACTTCTATACGGTTAGGTGCAACACCCGAAACGAAATGATCAATATTGCCACCAACACCGGTATTCAAATCTTCCCAACATAAAGCAATCAAATTGTTAGGTGTATTGATGTTTGGCAAATTTTGCCCCGAACAACAACCGGAACCCATACCCGTACTGAAACTGATAAATCCATTGGTTGAGATAAAATATTGGTTGACCGTACTGCAATAAAAAGTAAATGGAAAAGCTAAATTATTTCCAAGGTCTACCACATCATCGCCCGTTGGACCTGCTGTGGTTACGCCAGTTGGAGCTATTGCAGCATATGGTATAACCGTAAGATTATATCCGGGCACACAATAAGGAATTGCAGGATGCACCAAAGCTGCATTTAACTGAACCGATTGCGCATTACAAATTACCGTATCGTTACCTGCATTAATAGCTACCGATGAATCAACAAACAAACTGATGAATGTATCACCCTGACAAATTCCATCGCTCACCACTAAGGTATAATCTACATCATGATTAAGTGGAAATGTTGGTGTTGAAGTATCAGCCAATGTAGTTCCATCGCTGCCTGTCCAGGTAAATGTGTAATTATCTGTAGGTGCTTCGCAAACTACAAAACGTGTGTTAGGACGATTTTGACTAAGCGTAGGGAATGTCATAGATAAACAACCTGATGCTGTTTGCAAGTTCGCAGCTCCCCAAAGCACTGAGTTTAGATAAGAAGTAGCCGTATAAGAAACCGCATCGTAAGCCGAAGAAGAAAATACACCGTCATAACAAACTTCAATAATTAAGCTGGAGAAACCATCCCAGTTAAATGCAGTATCTAAGGTATGGGTATTCCACCCGCCAATTGAAGCGTATGGCTGCGGAGTTAATACAGTGTTTAAGCCCGGAGTGTAAGTACCTGGTAAAGCACTCAACCCGGTGCATCCCATTTTAATAGAGAAATTCTGATAAGGTTGCGTACTTGCTTTTTGTGAAACGTTGAAAGCTAAATCGGTGATAGCACCGGCTTTTAATCCTAACGCCTGAAGTTCAGAAGCACGATAAAGGAATTGCACTCTTTCATCGGCATAAGCTCCTGCATAAGGAGTAATACCATAAGTTCCGTTTGAAGTGCCAAAGCCCATATCCTGCAAATTGTAATTACTGTTTGGTAAACATGGATTAGAAGGGTCAGCTACAGGTCCGCAATTCAATGCACTTACTGTTGCACTCAATGATATTGGTGTGCCGGGGCAAACATAATTTGCCGAAGTAAGTATAGCCACATTAGGTCCTATACCTTCAATAACCACCTGCAACGTATCTTTGACAATACATCCGGCTGCTGAAGTTACGGTAACAATATAGTTAGTTGTTGAACCGGGACGAACATCTGTTGTTGCTGCATTAGGCGATTGAATTCCTCCGTAACCTGGTCCCCATCCATAAGTAAATGGTCCTTCTGCAGATGGCGTAGCCGTAACAGTTAATGAGGTGCTCGAATTCAAACATATAGTATCATCGGGTGTAGTAATGTTTGTTCCAAATGAATTGACCAGAAACACAACAATGGTATCGCGTGTTTTACAACCACCCTGCAAATCGCTTTCAACATAATAGGTCACTGTATCTATCGGAGCAAAATAAACTACTGAACTATCAGCATTCGCGCTTACCATTCCTGTGGTAGGTGTCCAACTGAAATGATTACCGCCATATACATTTACTTGAACAGGACCTCCAGCGGTGCAATAATGCTGGTCGTGTCCCGCATCGGTTCCATCAAGCACAGTAATATCATAGGTAAATAACTGCAAGCCCGTAATAGGGCAGGCGTTATCTTCAAACTGAATGGTGAAGTATCTGAAACCTGTATCAAGACCTGACGGTGTCCATGTAAACACCACTTGCACTGAATCGGTTCCGCCAACCGGTGTAGCAGTAAGAACCGCTCCCGGAATAGCAGCAGCTAAGTTTGTTGAAACAGAAACGGGCTGACCATCGGGGTCGTAACCGCTAATGGTAAATGATATAGTTGAACCGGGACAAACTCCCAATGAGTTGCCATCTATTACCGCTCCGCCAGTTACATTTGAAAGCGATAAACCGTTTGCCACTATAGGCGCATTGTTATTGCAATTGATAATTACAATCTGAATATCGCGCATGGTTGTTCCAATCAATACACCGTTTCTGTATTCAGAAACCAAAACGTCAACCACATAAACACCTTGCTGTGTTGGCACAAAAGTCATTTGTCCGCTAAGCGGGTCAAAACCAAATCCACCTTGAGTAGGCATTGGGCTTGTTGCGGTGTAAGTTCCCTGATAAGTTTGAAGTCCTCCTAAATCATCTAATGGTGTAGTCAATGTATAAACCAACGAATCACCATCTGTATCTACTGCACCATGCGAGTAATTGACTGATTGATTTAAACAGAAATAAGGCACGGGTAAGGAAGTAAACGTAGGTGCATCATCACAATTCACTAAGTTACTATTGAGTGTTGCCTGCACACCAAAACCAAGACTTGGCGGAGCGGGGTCAACTAAGTTGTTAGATGTATTGCGGCAGCAATCGGTGTAAGAAAAAGTATAAAGACCGCAACCGGGTTGAATGGTAATGTTACCTACATAGGTCCACATTTGCACACCCGGCAATCCACCACCTGAACAAGTAGAGGAAACACTGGGACACAACTGCGAAACTTCAATAGCACTGAATTCGGCAACGGTATCGCAGGTTAATGTAGTTGTTCCGCAGTTAGAAGTAACATCTACCAGGATAGATGTAGCGGGCTGCACACCGCTGCAATCGCGGTAAACAGTTACTACCACCTGATAGTTATTGCCGCCTAAACAGCGAAATGAAATATCGGAACCCATTATATGGGTAGCCTTGGCAGTTTGAAAGAAACCGATTGTCAGTAAAAACAACAAAGCGGTGGCATAGCGGGTAATCTTATATGTCATAGTTAAAATTGTGTGTCAGCTAAAGAGAGGGCGAATGTAGTTGAAAAGGATAAGAGTTAAAAGCAAAACTCGAAATCATTTCGGTTTTTAGTCAATATAACTTTGACGAAGTTCTATTCCTGTTTACTAACACCATGTTAATCTTTAATTATCTTTTTAACTTGTTCTTTAGGTGAATCGGTATAAATTTGTGAAACCCTTCAAAAACATGGCAAAGTATATTTTCGTAACAGGCGGTGTTACTTCCTCGCTGGGGAAGGGAATATTTGCCGCCTCTCTCGCCAAACTTCTTCAAGCTCGCGGCTATAGAGTAACCATCCAAAAATTTGACCCGTATATCAACGTTGACCCGGGCACGCTTAATCCTTATGAGCATGGCGAATGCTATGTAACCGAAGACGGTGCCGAGACCGATTTGGACTTAGGGCACTATGAGCGTTTCTTAAACACGCCTACTTCGCAGGCAAACAATGTAACTACGGGCAGAGTTTACCAAACCGTTATTACCAAAGAAAGAGAAGGGGCGTATCTCGGTAAAACGGTGCAGGTAATTCCACACATTACCGATGAAATAAAACGCAGAATGTTATTGCTGGGTCAAACCGGGGAGTTTGATATTGTGATTACTGAAATTGGTGGAACAGTGGGTGATATTGAAGCATTGCCTTATATCGAAACGCTTCGTCAAATTCGTTGGGAGTTAGAAGAACACGACACGCTTGTTTGCCATCTTACCTTGATTCCGTATTTAAAAAGCGCGAAGGAATTAAAAACAAAACCTACACAACACAGTGTAAAGGAATTGCAAACTATTGGCGTTCGCCCCGATATTTTGGTTTGCAGAACCGAAATGGAAATTACAGACGATATGCGCAAGAAGTTGGCTCTCTTCTGCAACGTAGATCGCGATTGTGTTATTCAGGCATTGGATGTAAATTCAATTTATGCTGTGCCGCTCGAAATGCAGAAAGAAAAAGCAGACTTAACCGTTTTGCGCAAACTTCATTTAAGTGCCGATAAGCCGATTGATTTAACCAAGTGGAACGAATTTTTAGATAAGGTAAGTAACCCGAAAGGCGAAGTGCGCATTGGGTTGATAGGAAAGTATATTGAATTGCAGGATGCTTATAAGTCCATTCACGAAGCGTTTATTCATGGTGGTGCAAGCAACAATGTAAAAGTAATTGTAGAGAGCGTTCACTCCGAGCATTTAGATGCCTCTAATGCACATGAAATGTTGGGGAATTTACATGGTTTATTAGTAGCACCGGGTTTTGGTAACCGTGGTATTGAAGGAAAGATTGAAGCCATTAAATATGCCCGCGAAAACAAGATTCCGTTCTTCGGTATTTGTTTAGGAATGCAATGTGCTGTTATTGAATTTGCAAGAAACGTGCTCGGTATGAAAGGCGCACACAGCACCGAGATGAATCCGAATACGCCACATCCGGTTATTGATATGATGGAAGCGCAGAAGAAAATAAAGAACAAAGGAGGCACTATGCGTTTGGGTGCTTACCGTTGCGATTTGAAAAAAGATACTCTCGCTTTGCGATTATACGGACAAGAACATATCAGCGAACGCCACCGCCACCGTTTTGAATTCAACAATACTTACCTCGAACAATTTGAAAACGCGGGCATGATAGCCTCGGGCAAAAACCCCGATAACGGATTGGTGGAAATTGTAGAAATACCTGCTAATCCTTTCTTCATTGGTGTCCAGTATCATCCCGAATTAAAATCTACCGTTGATAATCCTCATCCGCTGTTTGTGGGTTTGGTAAAAGCAGCTATAGAGTTTAAAGGGGTTTTGAAACCTGTGGTTACTAAAGAAAAAGTAGAGGCTTAAGTATTACTCCTTCACCACCCTTTCTCCAAGGCTGTTTACACTCACAAAATAGAACCCGTTTGGCAGGTAGCTTAAATTAAGCATCTTAGTATATACCTGTGCAAGGTTCTCTTCCATTCTGTTGTAAATTACTTGCCCAAGGGCATTAGTAATAGTAAACCTAGACTCATGTATATTCTCTCCTTTTAACGCAATTGAGCATAGAGTGACGAAATCAGTTTTAGAGGACTGTTGACTTCAGGAATTCACGCTCGATTTACGCTCGCTAGTAGTGCGTTCCGCTACGTTCCATAGAAATCAAAAAGCCCGCTGTAATTCAATACTGGCGGGCTTTTTTCGGTACATTGCGTTTTTTTGCAATAAACCAAAAGTGGACCTGGTGGGAATCGAACCCACGTCCGGATAAGTTGACGATAAACTTTCTACATGCGTATCTACTTATTGGTTTTCGTAAACAAGCCGCATAAGCAGCCCTCCAACTTGTTTCTTACATCCGTTGTTCATACATCGTAAAGGGGA